>JBJTTE010000349.1:0-11085 GCA_046080005.1 Erythrobacter sp. | reverse complement strand
CGCTGGGTGGTCGAGCGGTTCTTCGCTTGGATCAACCGAAACCGGCGCCTCGCCAAGGACGTCAAAGCCACCCTCAAATCCGCCGCAGCCTTCCTCTACGCCGCCGCCGCCATGCTCATGATCCGCCGATTGGCACGCTCTGAATGACTTTCGAAACCGACTCTTAGAGCCTGCAAATTGCGGCGACGCATCAATTGGCGGGATTTCTGCGGGGCGAATATGGCGCGAGCTTTCAGCGGCCCGCCTGGGAATTGCTGCGCGCGCAGCTGCTCGCGACTTCGCAGACGATGGGATATCAGTCGATCCCCGAACAGGTTGACGCGTGGCGCAAGGCCGATCCGGCAACGCGGGCTGCGGCAAAAGAGCTCGGAAACAACATCCGCGAAGCCGTGGGAGCAATTACCCAGCGCAGTATCGGCAAAGCGCAGCGCGATGCGGTGCGCGATGAACGGCGCACGATTTTTGGCGGAAACTTGCCACTAACCGGCACGGTGTTTGACGGAATCAAACTGCCTCCTCAAACCTTGCTGGCAAAGCGCGCATTGGACCAATCTTCATTTATCGGCGCCAATCTGTTGGGCGCGCATCTCGAAGGCGCCAATCTGCGGCGCGCGCATCTCGAAGGCGCCAATCTGTGGCTCGCGCGTCTCGGAGGCGCCGATCTGCAGGACGCGCATCTCGAAGGCGCCAATCTGTGGCTCGCGCATCTCGACGACAAGACCGACTTGACTAATGCTGCCTTCGACGAGGCAACGATATTTGCCACAGGCTGGAGTAACTTTACAGACCAGGAAAAAACCGAGGCGCGCGCCCCGTGGATTGCGCGCGGGATGAAGCATGTCCGCGAGCTTGAAGAAGAACGCAAAGCTCGCGTGGCCGAACGTAAACCTGCATCTTGAACGGCGCCCGATCGATGCGTGACCAGCGCAGATGACATCGTCCAGCAGCAACCCGCCCCAAACACCGCTTGCTCAAGCGGCGCAGTTGATCCTGCAACACTTTGGGGGTGACAGCGCCAGGCGCAGGGCTTGAACCCCGCCTCCATCCCTGCCACTTCCCTCGCCCCATGAACGTTAGATTCCTTGGCATGCTGGCCGCCGCCAGCACCCTCGCCCCTGCTCTCGCCAGCACCACTCCCACTCTCGCGCAGGATGCGCCCAAGGCTGAAGCTGCCAAGCCTGCTGCCGCCGCGCCCACGCCGCAGGTGCGCACGCGCGATCTGGCGGTCACCCTTGGCGGGCAGCGCATCAGCTATAAGGCGACCATCGCTGACACGATCCTCGCCAATGACGAGGGCAAGGCCGAGGCGGTGATCGTCACCACCTCCTATGTGAAGACCCCCGCCGATCCGACGCGGCCGGTGTTTTTCATCTATAATGGCGGGCCGGGCTCGGGCTCGGTGTGGCTGCAGATGGGCGCCTTCGGTCCCAAGCGGGTGGCAATCCCGAGCGATGCAAAGGATGACGGCGCCCCGCCCTATCCGCTGCTCGACAACCCCGACAGCCTATTGGACGTCGCCGACCTTGTGTTCATCGACCCGCCGGGCACGGGCTTCAGCTACCTCATGCCGGGGACCGATGCGAAAAAGTATTATGGCCTCAGGCAAGATGGCCGCGCGGTCGCCGATGTCATCCGCCGCTGGATCAACGAAAACGGCCGCTGGTCCTCGCCCAAATACCTCGGCGGCGAAAGCTACGGCACCAGCCGCACCGCGATGGTGGTCGACGAGCTCGAAGGCTCGACCTACAACGACGTCGGATTGAACGGCCTCATCCTGATCTCGACCATCCTCGACTTCGCGGGCCGCGAGCCGACGCAGGGCAACGAGATGGCCTATGTCGTGACCCTGCCCAACATGGCGGCGGCCGCCTGGTATCACGGCAAGGCCGAGGCGCCCTCGGTCGAAGCGATCGTCGCCGAAGCGCGCAAGTTTGCGATCGGCCCCTTCGCCAGCGCGCTGCTCAAGGGCGCCGAGCTGCCCGCTGAAGAGCGCGCGGCGGTGCGCAAGGAAATGGCGCGGCTTACCGGCCTTAGCGAGGACTACCTCGATCAGGCCAACCTGCGCGTCACCGACCAGCGCTTCTACAAGGAACTGCTGCGCGACCGCGGGCTGACCATCGGCCGCCTCGACGCGCGCTACACCGGCAAGGATTACGACAACGCGGGCGAGACCCCCGACGATGATCCGAGCTTCTACAGGATCGATGCGGGCTACACCGCCGCGATCAATGTCTGGGCGCGCGAGAACCTGGGCTACAAGACCGACCGGCTGTATCAGTCGATCGGAAGCGTCGGCGGGCAGTGGGACTGGTCGCTGGGCAGCGGTTGGGGGCGGCAGGCCTATCTCAACATCGCGCCGCTGATCGGGCAGGCGATGCGCCAGAACAGCCAACTGCGTCTGTTCAACGCGCAGGGCTGGTATGATTTTGCGACGCCCTTCTTCGGTGCGGAGTATTCGCTGAAGCGACCCGGTATCCCGCAGGACCGGATCACCTGGAAGTATTACGACGCAGGCCACATGATGTATATCCGCGACGAGGACCGCGCCAAGCTCACCGCTGATATCCGCGCCTTTATCCGCGCGCGGTGATGCGCAGCGGTTGGCTCGCCAGACTTGCGCCCCTGTGGCTGGGCGCGGTCGCGAGCGGGCTTGCCGGGTGCAAGCCGCCGCCAACCGACGCTGCGGTCACGCGGGTTGCGCTGGGGGAGTCGATCCAAGAGCCTACCACGCCGATCGCATCGCCTGACACCACCGGCGCGATATGGTCGGCCACCATGGAGCCCGCGCGGCTGGTCTATCGGGTGCCGGGCAAGCCGATGCTGCTGGCGATCGAGTGCGTCGACATGGCAAGGCCGACAGCGCGCATCAGGATCACCCGTCATGCGACAGCGGAGGCAGGGGCAGGCGCCCTGTTGGCCTTGATCGGGAATGACGAGATTGGGCGTTTTCCGGTCGATGCGACGCGGGTGAACGGGCGGATGCTCTGGCAGGGCGAAGTGTCCGCATTGCGCCCCGAGTGGGAAGCGCTCAAGCCGGAGAAAGAAGCGACTGTTACGGTCCCCGGAGCGGGATTGGTCAAGCTCAATCCCAGCCCGCTGCCGATGCAGTTGGTATCCGCATGCCGCGGCCCGGACGCGTTTATTCCTGACGCGATTACTCCTGACGCGTCTGGGCTTCCAGCAGCTCGGAGGTAAGCACCTGCGGCAATTGCTCCGGGGCCGAAGCGCCGGGCGCATACCACAAATAGAGCGGCACACCCGCTGCACCCTGCTCGGTGAGGAATTGGGTGATCGCTTCGTCGCGCACCGTCCAGTCGCCGACCATCGTTATGACGCCCGCTTGCGCAAAGGCCGCCCGCACGCTGTCGCGCTCTATCGAACTTGCCTCGTTGACCTTGCAAGTCACGCACCAGTCGGCGGTGAACCACAGGAACACCGGCTTGCCGCTGGCCCGGGCCTTGGCCAGCGCAGCGGCGCTGAAGCTCTCGGGGTTATGGATGCTCACCTTGGCCTCCGCACCCTTGGCCTCATAGACCGAAGGCAGCCCGATCGCTGCAAAGGCAACGAAGGGTGCGACGACAATACCAAAGGCGGGCCAGGCCATTTTGCCGATGCGTTGCAGGCGCCCGGTGACAAACAGGGCAAGGATAACGCCGAAGACCAGCACCAGCGCCATCAGGCCAAAGGGCTTTCCGCCCAGTTGCACCGTGAGCCACATCAGCGCGAGCGCTGTCAGCAGCATCGGGATGGCCATGATCCGCCGGAACCGCTCCATCCAAGCACCGGGCTTAGGGAGCATCCGGCGCAGGGGCGGGACAAAGCCCAGCAGCAGGAAAGGGAGCGCGAGCCCTAGCCCCAGCAGGGCAAACAGCAGCAGGGCCTGGGGCACCGGCAGCAGCAGCGCAGCCCCTAGCGCAGCCGCCATGAACGGCCCGGTGCAAGGCGTCGCCACAAAGGCCGCGAGCAGGCCTGTCGCGAAGGCCCCCGTGCGTTCGCCGCCCATGCTCACCGAGATGGCTGGCAGTTCGAACAGGCCCGCAAAGTTCGCGGTGATCGCGGCCGCCAGCACCAGCAGCGCGACCACGACGCCGGGCTCCTGTAGCTGGAACGCCCAGCCGACTTGCTCTCCTGCGGCCCGAAGCGCGAGCAGCAGACCGCCGAGCGCGAGGCAGGCCAGCACCACCCCTGCGGTATAGGCCAGCCCCTCGGTGCGCGCTGTTGCCTCGCTCTCTCCGGCGCGGGCCAAGGCGATGGCCTTGAGGCTTAGAATCGGGAAGACACAGGGCATGATATTGAGCAGCAAACCGCCGAGCAGAGCGCCAAGGATCAGCGTCCATAGCGGCGGGGTTTCCGTGCCAGCTGGCCCGGCCAGCACTTCGCCCCCGCTCGGCACGGTGCCGGGCGCGGCGGAAAAGCGCACCCCGCTGCCGTTCCCAAAGGCAAGCATGCCTGAGAGCGTCTCGGCCTTGCCCGTGCCATAGGCATCAAGCGGAATTTCGGCGACCAGCACATCGCCCACGCGCCGGAATATCTGCGGCGCGGCATGGGCGACGAGCCTTTCATTGCCGACAAACACGTAAGGGTCAGTGAGCGCCATGGTGGCGGGCACCGGGATCGCGATCCGCAGCAGCTTTCCCGGCAAGGCAAATGTCGCCTTGGCATCAAGCAGCGGCGCGACCTCGGCCCGCCAGCGCGCGAAGTCGCCCCCCGCTTGCGCCGTCAGATCGGCGTGTTGGGGCACACAAACATCGGCGCAGGCAAGATAATCGACCGTGGCCTGCAATGGCCCTGGACCGAATGCTGTGACGCTCGGCCCCGGCGTGACCGGCACCAGCACGGTATAGGGCCCTTCGTAAATGTGGTTCATCAACCCGCTGAGCAGCAGCCGCTTGGGCACCGGATAGCGCGCCTCGCCCACCTCCCAATCGGGCGGCAGGTCCAGATTCAAGACCATCCCCGCGCCTGCATCGCCGGGGTTCGACCAGTAACCGTGCCACTCGGGCGCGCTGGGGGTAAAGCGCAGCGCCAGCAGCCACTCCTTGCCTTCGACCGGAGCGCCCTCGGCATAGAGCTCAACACCAATCCAGTCAGAGCCGATCAGAGGACCGCGTGCGGGCGCAGGCTCTTGCGCCAGCGCGGGCTGGACCAGCAGGACGGTTGCGACGAGCGCAAGCAGCCATGCAGCGAATTGTCGGATCGGAAGGGGGAAGTTTCTTGCGCGGGACACGGGCTACCCTCTAGGCTGGCACCATCAACTTCGCAATCGGAGCCGAAACGGTGACAACTTCTGGCAATGAAACCCGCGATCTGGTGATCCTCGGCGGCGGGCTTGTGGGGATGACGCTGGCGCTGGCAGCAGCAAAGAAGGGCCTCTCCAGCCACGTGATCGACCGCGCCGATCCGGCCGAGCTGACTGCCGAGGGTTTCGATGACCGGGCCACCGCAATCTCCACCGCGAGCTGGCACCTGTTCAGCAATATCGGCATTGCTGCCGGGCTGGAGGAATTCGCCTGCGACATCGCCGCGATTGCCGTCACCGACCAGAACAAGCCCGGTCGGCTCGATTTCGTCCCCGGGCCCGATGATGGCACGCTCGGGCGGATGTTTCCTAACCGCCGCTTGCGCCTCGCGCTGTTCGAAGCGGCTGCCAAGGAACCGCTGATCCACTGGGTCGCCAAGGCCGCCGTCACCGATCGCCAGCGCAGCCAATATGGTGTCGCGGCGACGCTGGCCGACGGGCGCAAGCTCAAGGGCGCGCTGATGATCGCTGCCGAAGGCCGCCAATCGCCCACGCGCGACGCGGCGGGGATCACCATCGCCAAGTGGGATTACAAGCACCGCGCGATCATCGCCGGGCTCACCCACGAAAAGCCCCACGGCAATGTCGCTTGGGAGATCTTCTACCCCGCTGGGCCTTTCGCGCTGCTGCCCTTGAACGATGATGCGGACGGCACGCACCGCTCCTCGCTGGTATGGACCGTGTCCGAGAGCGATGCGGCAGGCGTCACCAAGCTGGGCGACCGCGCCTTCCTTGCCGAGGTCGAGAAGCGCATGGGCGGCGTGCTGGGCAAGGTGCTGAGCGTCGGCCACCGGTCGAGCTATCCGCTCGGCTTCCACCACACCGCCAAGATCACCGGCGAGCGGCTCGCGCTGATCGGTGATAGCGCCCACGGCATTCATCCGATTGCCGGGCAGGGTCTCAACCTCGGGTTGAGGGACGTGGGGGCGCTGGTCGAGGTGCTGGCAGAAGGCGCGCGGCTTGGTCTTGATCCCGGCGATCCCGAGGTGCTCAAGCGTTACGAAACCTGGCGCGGGCTCGACAGCTTCATGGTCGCGCTGGCGACCGACGGGCTGACCCGGCTGTTTGGCGTGCCGGGTAATGCAGCCTCGGCGGTGCGGCGGCTGGGCATGGCAGCGGTGCAGCGCACGCCCATGCTCAAGAACTTCTTCATGGACGAGGCGCGCGGGGTTTCGGGCGATTTGCCGGAATTGCTGAAAGCGTAGTTTGCGGGCGGCCAGCTTTGGCGGCGTAGACCGGCCGCCCCGCGCTTCAACGCAATCGCAAAAATCAGGGCTTCACCACTGGCCCCAGTTCACGCACCGGATTGCCCGCCCCGTCGCGCAGCCCGCGCTGGTCGAGCACAGCAGCCGTCTCGATCACTTCGAGCGCTTCCATCGCCTTCTTGTAGCGTTCGGCATCCTTGATCCAGTTGTCCGCCTTGGCTGCGCCCGGCATCCGCTTAACCTCGTCGATCGCGGCCTGATAGCGCCCCTGTTCGAGGGCCCAGCGTGCGCGCTCGATGCGCCGTTCGGGCTGCGGCGACGGCGTATCTTCGCGGCGGACAATGAAGAGCTCGCCGACCTCGCGCTTGAACGCCGCCCACGAAGGCCCCTCATTGCTTTCGCGCAGCTGTGGACCAAGCCCGTCAAGCCGCGCCACCAGACTGTCAGGCCGGATCGGGTTACGCGAGAATTCGATGATCGTGCTCACTGCATTGGGCCACTGATCGCCGAAGCGCAGGCGCAATTGGTCGGAGAGATAGCCAAGCTCGGCCCCACGTTCGACCGCGCGGCGGGTGGCGAAGGCAATCAGCAAGCTCTCCGCGCGCGCGGCATTGCCAGCGGCAGACTGGGCCTGCAAATCGAGCCGGGTGAGCCGCTGTTCGGCAGCGGCCAAGCGCTGGTCGAGCCCGCCCTGCTGCTCGGCCACCCGCTCAGCGGTCTGTCCAGCCTTGATCGCAGCGGCGACAAGCGGGGCCGGCGAGGCATTTGTGGCAGCAGTCGGCCTTGCCCCACTGGCCCAAGCGACTGCGGCGGGCGGCGGGGCATCGGCTGCGGACGGCTTGAGGCTGTACCACACCCCCCAGCCTACGAGCGCCCCGCCCGCAACAAAGGCGATCAGCGCAGCCAGCAGCAAGGAGCGGCCCGAGCCGCGCTTGCGTCCAGCTCCATAGAGCGATGGTTCGGACTGTGATGCCATCGTGATGCGTTCTTTGCGACCTTGGTCTCTTGCTTCGGCGCCGCCTTGCCTATGGCTGCAGGGGCGGCACATCGGGAGTGGAGCGCGGCGAGGCGGACAAGTCAAATGCCAATTGCAAAAGGCTGGCCTCATCCGGGCGGGCAGCGGTGTGAAGAGCAGCCCACCCCTCCCCCGCCGCCGCCGCAATGCGCGGGCCCAGGGCAGCGAGGCTTATCGTGGCGCGCGGCAGGCGCAGCCGGTCGCACTCGGCGGCGAAATGGCTGGCGGTGGCAGCGGAATGGAGCAGCACCAGCACGTCCTCACCCGCCAGCACCGGCATGGCCGGATCAAGCCGAAGCGTGACACTGCGATAGGCGATTACCTCGGCGAAGGTCACACCCGCAGGCGGCGTAAGCGGGACATGCTCCTCCCCCGCGATACGGAGCAAGTGGCAGGGCGGAGCGATAGCATCGAGCACGCCCTGCAAGCCGCCGCTCCCTGTCATCGCGACGGTGAACCCAGCGGCGCGCGCGGCTTCGGCGGTCGCCTCGCCTACCGCATAGACAGGCTTGTCAATGAGGTGAGCGAGCGCCGGTCCACCATGCAGGATCGCATTGGCGCTACCAATCAGCAGACCTTCGAACAGCGCCGGATCAGGGCACTCCCACAGCAGCGGGCGGATTTCGGACAGGGCGTTACCGGTGATCGTGAGGCCCATCGCGCGGGCTTTGGCTAGCGTTGCCGACAGACCCGGCTCCGGGCGCAACGCGAGCAGATGCAACCCCATCAGGCGCTGCGAAAATGAACGGTGATTGCCGGTGTGGCGCGGGCGAGGAGGTCGGCAGCAAGCGCGGCAACAGCGGCATGATCGCCGGGCGCAAAGCGGGCCGCGCCTTCGACCCTTTCGGCCCCGTCCGGGCTGAATAGTGCGGCGCGCATTGTCATTTCGTCAGCAGCGCCCTCGCACAGCACTGCCACGGGCGAGTGACACGTGCCGCCCAGCGCCGCCAGCAGAGCGCGCTCGGCCACTAACTCGGCCCGTGTCGGCGAGTGGTCAATGGCGGAAAGCAGCGCGGTGGTTTGTGCATCATCGGTGCGGCATTCGATCGCGATGACACCTTGGGCAGCAGCGGGAATCCACTCGTCCGAGCCAAGCGGCGCGCCGACCGCGGATTGATCGAGCCGCTCGAGGCCCGCTGCGGCAAGGAAGGTTACGTCTGCTTCGCCCGCCTCAAGCTTGGCGAGCCGCGTGGCGACATTGCCGCGAAAGGTCACCACCTTGCAATCGGGCCGCAGGTTAAGGAGCTGCGCGGCCCGGCGCGGGGCACTGGTGCCGACCACCGCGCCTTGCGGGATCGCGGCGATGCTCGCTGCGCCCACCAGACAATCGCGCCGGTCAGCACGCGGAAGGAACGCGGGGAAGTGAAATTGTGCCGGACGGATGGTCTCGACATCCTTGGCCGAGTGCACCGAGAGATCAATCCGCCCCTCGCCCAGCCACTGGTCAAGCTCCTTGGTCCACAGCGCCTTCCCGCCGATATCGGACAGCGGGCGATCGAGCACCTTGTCACCGCTCGCCAGCACCGGGACCAGTTCGACTGCATCCTCGGCCCAGCCATGCGCGGCGCACAGGCGCGCTCGGGTTTCCACGGCCTGCGCCATCGCCAGCGGAGAATTGCGGGTGCCGAGGCGAAGTTTGGGCGCAGCTTGCAGTGTGTCAGTCATGGCTAGCCTTGCCCTAGCTGCCATAGCGACTAGATGGAAGCCGGATGGGATCGGTCACGCACACCTCTGCCGCTTTGCTGGTTCTGGGAATCGAGTCGAGCTGCGATGAAACCGCAGTGGCGCTGGTTCGCGGCGACGGGACGATTGTGGCCCAGCGAATCGCCAGTCAGGAAGCCGAACACGCGCCCTATGGCGGCGTGGTGCCCGAGATTGCCGCGCGCGCCCATGCCGAGCGGCTGGCGCCGATGTTGGCGGGGGTGATGGATGATGCGGGGCTCAGCCTTGATGATGTTGACGCTATTGCCGCCACCGCCGGGCCGGGGCTGATCGGGGGGGTGATGGTAGGCCTCGTCAGTGCCAAGGCGCTGGCGATGGCGGCGGACAAGCCGCTGCTGGCGGTCAACCACCTTGAGGGCCATGCGCTGTCCCCCCGTTTGGCGGACGCCGAGCTTGCCTTCCCCTACCTGCTGCTGCTGGTATCAGGCGGGCATTGCCAGATCCTCGCGGTCGAAGGCGTGGGGCAGTATCGACGCCTTGCCACCACCATCGATGATGCGCTTGGCGAGGCCTTCGACAAAACCGCCAAGATCCTGGGCCTCGGCTATCCTGGCGGCCCGGCGGTCGAGCGGCTGGCGCTCGAAGGCAACCCGCAAGCTGTACCCCTGCCCCGTCCGCTCAAGGGCTCGGCTGAACCACATTTCTCCTTTGCCGGGCTGAAAAGCGCGGTGCTGCGGGCGGTGGAAAGCGCAGAGCATACGCCGGCCAATATCGCCGCGAGCTTTCAGAAGGCGGCGGTTGAATGCCTGATCGACCGGCTCGAACGCGCGCTGGACAGCGCAGGCCCCTTCCCCGCGCTGGTCGTGGCCGGCGGGGTCGCAGCCAACAAGACCGTACGCGCGGCCTTGGAAGCGTTGGCTCAGAAGCACGCGATGCACTTCACCGCGCCGCCGCTGGCGCTGTGCACCGACAACGCGGCAATGATCGCCTCGGCCGGGTGCGAGCGGTTGGCGGTTGCAGGCCCGGACTTTGCAGGCGACCCGCTCGATTTCGTCGCTCGCCCCCGCTGGCCGCTTGATCCAGCTGCCGAGGCGGTGCGGGGCGCGGGGGTCAAGGCGTGACGGAAAGGGGCATGACCGCGCGCGACACCATCGGCGTGATCGGCGCAGGGGCCTGGGGGACAGCGCTGGCGCAAATGCTGGCGAGCGACGGACGCACCGTAGTGCTGTGGGCCTACGAGCGCGAGGTGGTTACCGCGATCAACAACGAGCATCGCAACCCCCTTTACCTTCCGTCCGCCAGCCTTGCCCCGGCGATCCGCGCGACGGGCGATCTGGCTGATCTTGGGGGCATCGCGACCGTGCTGGTCGTCACCCCGGCGCAGGTGCTAGGCAAGGTGCTCGGCGGGCTGGCGAGCGGCCCTCGCGATCTGGTGCTGTGCTCCAAGGGGATCGAGGCGGGCACGGGGCGGCTGATGAACGACGTAGCCCGCGCCGCTGCGCCGGGTAGCGAGGTCGCCGTCCTTTCTGGCCCGACTTTCGCGCATGAAGTCGCAGGCGGGCTGCCAACGGCAGTAACGCTGGCCTGTAGTGGTGGAACAGAGCAATGGGAGCGGCTCGCCCCCGCCCTCGCGCGGCCCGCCTTCCGGCCCTATTATTCCGATGATGTCACGGGGGCTGAGATCGGCGGGGCGGTCAAGAACGTGCTCGCCATCGCCTGCGGGGTGGTCGAGGGACTGGGCCTCGGTCAGAACGCGCGCGCGGCGCTGATCGCACGCGGCTATGCCGAGATGCTGCGCTTCGGCGAGGCGCTCGGCGCGCGGGCAGAGACATTGAGCGGATTGTGCGGCCTCGGCGATCTGGTGCTCACCTGTTCGAGCACCGCGAGCCGCAATTTCTCGCTCG
>JBJTTE010000348.1:0-3699 GCA_046080005.1 Erythrobacter sp. | reverse complement strand
CCACCACTGGGACCGGCCAAGTCATCCAAAGAATCTAGAACCCCCGATAGTTGCCCGGCGCTGACGCGGAAACCCCAGTTCCCCGACGATCCGAACAGAGGGCGGTTCGGCCGGAAGGATTGCGTCGGCGGCTTCAACCTGTCGGCACGGTTTCCTGAAAAGAGCTCCAGGTTTGTCTCTGTTCAGCTATCTGTAACTGCCGCGTCTTCTGCCGATCTGGCTGCAGGAGACAGCGTGTGGTTCTGCCTGCATCCTACATTCAATCCAGAATGGGTAAGGGTGTTTTTCCGTGGGCGGACGGCAAGCCTGACAGTCCGCGCCTGGGGCGGATTTACGGTTGGAGCCTGGCTCCCGTCGCAGCGGATTGAGCTCGAATACAATTTGGCCACAGATCAAGGCGCGCCGCATATCATTCGAGCTCGATAATTACGTTCCGGAATACCGGACCAAGGGAGAACCTCGATGGGTGAGATACTGCCAAGCTGGCTCAAGATCGATAATGGATTCGGCGATCTCTCGAAGCTCATTCCGCAACTTGACACTTATGCCCAACTCGCGAAGCACTGGCGCAATATCGCGATTGCCGTGCGCAAACTTGCCAACGATGCGCCGGTCGATAGTCCGGTCAATCTCGCCAGCTACCTCGCAACCAACATCGGCAGGGACGAGATTGCCGAGATATTTTCAACACTTGGGCTTTCCGAACTGCACGACGATCTCAAGAAAGTCGGCGGTGACTTCATCGATCCTCAAGCGCCTTGGGCAAAGTTGCTTCGACCCGCGAGCGAATTTGTCGAAACCTATCTCGATCAGCCTACCGAAGAGGACGCCTTAGACGATGGCGATAATCCCGGCCTCGTTCGGCTGAAGATCCCTAAGCTTGCCGAGGATGGAGACACCGGCCTTGGCCCAGCAACGCTCAGTTTCGCGCTGGCTGCGCAAGCAGGGCTCGAATGCGAAGCTGGCGCGGTCTGGCCCTTCCGCGGTGACGCGGTGCAACCCGGATTGTTGCGGATAGGGGCCGACGGCGCCGTTGAAGCCAAGGCCGGTATTTCGTTGCCGTTCGGAAAGATCGGCAGCGGTGCCGCAAGCGCTTCTGCATCCGCCAAGGCGCAGCTCAACTACTTCTACCGTCCTTCCCGGCCCGATCTTGTCTACGCCGAGGCTGTCACTGCGGCGCTTATCAATCTACCCAATCCGCTCAACCTCTCAGACATCAACCACGCCGTCCGGCTCTCAGGCATGGAAGGAGCGGTGCTGGTCTGCGATGGCGCGGCTTCTGCGGGACTTTCAGCGACACTCGGCACGGACTTCAACTTCAAGCAGCTGGCATCTGTATCTGCAGGACTAGTCGCGAAACTCGAGTTCAAGCGCAATGCGCGGTGGCTCCTGTCGCTGCGCAACGACGGAACAGGGCTTCAGTTTGTCCTCAGCCGGGCCCTTTCCCGCGAACGGGACTGGTCCGTCGGGGTAGATATTGGCCTCGACTACTCGGGCCTCGCCCGGCAAATCCATGATGCCTTGGCCGAAGCGCTCGACTTGATTGGCCCCAAGCTCGATGCGATCCGCCCCTTCCTCAGCCCGGGCACCTATCTGTCCGAGCGGGCCGGGGGACTGCTCGACGCAGCCGTCGGCTCGATTGTTTCGGAACCCGATCTGAAAGCTGCCTTGCTCCAAGATCTTGGCCGCGTCCTTGGCCAATCTGATGCGAAGGATCTGGCGCTTGCTAACTATCTGCGGGACAATATCGCTGACCTTGCCGCATCGCATGCCGGCGGTGTCCTTTCCGATGCCGAGAAATGGGCGCGCCATGTGGCCGAAGGCCTGGCATCCAAGTTCCCCGCGCTTTCCGCCAATGATGTCCTCGAGAAGCTGATTGCCCGGATCAAACCGGCACTTGGCGACGTCAAGGCCCAGTTCGACGACTCGGTCGCCAAGCTGGCGAGTCAGGCGGGCATTGCTAAATCGCTCTCGGACATCGGGATCGAGTTCGACAAGAACCTCGCCAAGGCCGATCAGCTGACCGCCGGCATCCGCGACATCGTCGCCAAATTCGATGCCTTTTCCAAGCAAGTGCTTGAAAAGACCGGCGAGGGCGTCGAACACAAGCTGACCGCAAGGTTCGGTTGGAACGGGAGCGACAGTCGCGGCGAACAGTATGAGCTCATCGGCTCGTTCGATCAGGTCAATGAAGAGACCGCCGCCCTGTGGAAGTCCCTGGTTACGGGCCAGCTTGAGCCGTTTCAACGCATCCTTTCCGATCCCGCCAGTGCGCCGGTTGGCATGCGCCTCGATCCCAAATCCAGTCTGACGCGATTCGCCGGCAAACACCGTGGATTTGCCCTCGAGATTGTGGTGCTCGGCTTGTCCCTGTCGCTCAAGTCGATCGTCAAGGCAGAAGCGAACATCGAGATTTCCGCTGGTGGCGACGTCACTGTTTTCGCCAAGGGGACGGCCGAGCGAGAGGTCGATGGCTTCGACGAAGGCCGTAGCGCGAGCTTCATAAGTAGCTGGGACCTGGCGCTCCTCAAAGCCGACGATGCCGCGCTCGGCGGACAGCGCAGAATGAGCGTGTCGCTCAAACTCGACCATTCGGACAAGGATCTCGAGCCCAAGGAAGTCGAGGGATTCCTCGGTGGTCTCGCCCAAGCCGGACTTGTCGAGCTTTCGCGTATTCAGCGTGCCCAGGAAATCTATCAAGGCTGGCGCGTCGCCAACCCCGGCAAGAAGCTCAGCGGGAGAATCGATGTCGGCTTTGCCCTGACCGCTTCTTCTGTCGGGCGCATGGTTTCGATCGGGAGGTTGTGCGCCATCGACGGTTCCCCCCACCATCGAGCGGTCTTCACCGCCGCTGCACAGGCGCTACTGATGAGCGGAGCGACCGACAGCGATCGCCTCGACCGCGACTGCCGCGAGGCCCGCCGCGAATTCAAGGAACTCAGCAAGGTCGAAGACCCATGGCAAATCGTCTACGCCCTACGCACGGTCGATCTCACACCTCCCGAAGTCGCCGGGCACAAGGGATATTCCTACTCGGCCTTTGGGAAGCTGATCGAACTATCGAAGGGCTTTCCGCGCATGCTTTCGCAGATGGCCCAAATCTACGACGCCATACCGGTCGGCGCAGTCGGGACAGGCACGCAGTGGTCCGAGAAGGACTATGTCCGCGCCGAATTGGCTCTCGCCAAGGATGCCCGCAAGTGGCTCCGCCTGAACCAGAAGCTGATCTTCTGGTTCAAGTCAGACATGCACCCTGCCATGGTGGCCTTCCTGCGTCTGCTCGCCGATATGAATCAGGTCATGGCGACGAGCGATCCACTCGATGGTCTCGATGCCAAGGTCGATGTGTCAACAAGCAGCGGCCTATTTGCCATTTCGATGAAGGCTGGCAGCGAGGAGGCAATTGCGCTCTAACGACAAACGCGCCGATCAACGCGATATCCAGACCTCGAGATCATTGGAACCAATGATACCGAGCTTTTTGGGCATGACCCTTGTCGCCACAAGCCCAGACTTGTTGATCGCGTCGCAAAGTGCCTGCGCCGCTTGTTCGTTTGCCTGTAGCGCGACGATTACGATGGCCGGTCGGCGTCAATTATGATGGCCGATAGGTAGCCGCGCCGGTTGGTGAGTTCTGGCTACCATTTGCTGTTGCTGGGAGCAACCGGCGAGCGAGAAGGACAACGCTGGGTAATTGTC
>JBJTTE010000347.1:0-11798 GCA_046080005.1 Erythrobacter sp. | reverse complement strand
CCTGCCGCAGGTCGGCAGCGAGGCACGGCTGACCGCGAGCTTCGGGGTGGCAGCCGAACGCTTCGGCGATGGCGACGGCAGCATCGCCCGGCGCGCGCGCCGCGCACTCGATGCGGCGGTCGCCAAGGGCGCGGACCATGTCGTTCCGGCCAGCGAGATCGAGGAGATCATGCTCCTGCCCGCACCTGCGCCCTCGCCCGCGACGGGCTCGGGCCCCTCGGTCTCGGTCGCCTGACCAGCCGGGATCAGGGCGAAACCCAGCGCCGCTCCCAGCCCGCCGCAGCATCATCTCCGGTGCGGGTGAACTGCGCGCGCACATGGCCGGTGTGGGCAAGATAGAGCCAGTCGAGCGCGGTCAGCGTGATCCGCAGCAGCGCAAAATTATCGCGTGCAGGCACAAGCTGCGCATCATCGGGCTCCACGCCTTCGAATTCGGGCGGCAGGCCCGAAGTCGGCGCGTCCGAGCCTGCCCCCGGCCCATCCCCCAGATAGCAGCGCCGCGCGAAATTGGTGCTGGCGTTCCACGCCGCATCGACCTCGGCGCCGGTGCGCAGGATCTCGGCCTGCCCCCGCGCGCGGATCTGGATCTTGGCGCCCTTGTCGTAGAACAGCACCGCGGCGCGCGGGTCGGCAGCGATGGCCGCAGTTTTGGGCGCGCGGGTGTCGGTGTGGAGCCGCAGCCGCCACACGGCGCTGTCGAAGGCGCGCAGCACCATCACCCGCGCGTCGACATCGGCAGTCACGATCACCGGCGTGTGCATCGGCGACTTGCGGTCGAGGGGCGCGCGAATCAGGCGGTTGCGGCAGTCGGTGAGGCAGGCATCGAGGGTGTCGAACATCGCCGCGAGCCTTTGGCCCCAACTGCGCGTGCGTCAAGGCTTGCGCAGAGACGTTCAGCATCGCCGCATTTTTTCTGAACATCGGCGAGCCGGTTCATCCCTGCGACAGTCTGCGGGGGCTATTGCCGCATCATCACAACAGGCCTGTGGTGGGCTGGCGATACAGGAGGCACCTGCCATGAAGTCACTTTTTGCGCCCCTCGCCAGATCCGGCGGATCGCTGGCAGCGCTCGCCGCGGCGCTTGCGGTCATTCTGCCCGCCGTGCCCGCCGCTGCGCAGGCGGAGGATACGCCGCGCACCGGCCGTCCCGAGCGCCCCGCTATGCCCTCGCGTTCCGAAGTCACCGGCGGTCCGCAGCGCGCCCAGATCCCGCGCATTGACGCCCCGCGCCCGGAGCGGGTGGACGCGCCCCGTCCACAGCGCGCGGATACCCCCCGCCCGGCCCCGCGCTTCGTCGCTCCCGACACCCCGCGTCCCGAGCGCGCTGCCCCGCCACCCCCGCAGGTCGGTCAGGCCGCCCCGGGTCGCGGACTGCGCGGCTTCGGCGGCGAGGTGTTCGAGCGCACCCGCTCCGCGCGAGAACAGGCCCAGCGCGAACAGCGCGCCGATCGCATCGACCAGCAGAGCGAACGCCGCGCAGACCGTGTCGACGGGCGCTTCGAGCAGCGCGCTGACCGCGTCGAACAGCGCGGCGATGCCGAGGCGCGGCGGCTCGAATGGCTCGGTCGCGATCGCGCTGCCGGCCAGGTCGACCGCCGCACCGATGCGCGCGCCGACCGCATCGAGGATCGCGGCGATCGCCGAGCCGACCGCATCGAGGACCGCGGCGACCGCCGTGCCGACCGCATCGAGGACCGCCGGGGCGGTGGCCGCGTCGGCGACGTCCGCGCCCGCGGCGGCGATGGCTGGGGCGACGGCTTGCGCGATCAGGTCCGCCGTGACCGCGAGGCCCGCGGCGACTGGCGCGGTGACCGTGATGGCCGTGGCGGCTGGCGCGGCGACCGGGATGGCTGGCGCGGTGATCGCCGGGGTTGGCGTCAGGACGACTGGCGCTGGGGCTGGAACGGCCGCGCGGGCTGGGACCGCCGCGATTTCCGCCGCTGGGACAATCGCTGGCGCTTCGACCGTCGCTACGACTGGTTCGATTTCCGCCGCGGCAACCGCTTCGCCTTCCAGCCCGGTCCCTACTTCGCACCGTTCCGCAGCCACCGCTACAGCCGGTTGGGCATCGGCTTTCACCTCGACAGCCTGTTCTTCCAGCCGCGCTTCTTCATCAACGATCCTTGGGCCTACCATCTCCCGCCGGTCTACGGGCCTTACCAGTGGGTCCGGTACTATGACGATGTGCTGCTGGTCGATATCTACACCGGCGAGGTCGTAGACGTGATCAACGACTTCTTCTGGTAGGTCTTCGCCAGAAAAGGGACGGCCCCGCCGGAGCGATCCGGCGGGGCTTTCTCTTGCCCCCTTAGCGCCGCGCCGCGCCGAAGGGCAGCATCCGCCACAGCGTCCCGTCCTTGTCCACGAAGGTATGCTTGAGCGCGGCGAGCGCATGGAGCCCCGCCAGCACCAGCAGCGCGATGCCCGAGATGCCGTGAAGCTCGAAGATCGTCTCGCCCAGCGCCTCGCTGCGCGGCACCGGCAGGGCAGGCAGGCTGAACAGGCCCCAGACATTGATCGGCGCACCAAAGGCCGAGAGCGCGATCCAGCCCGCGACCGGCATCACCAGCAGCAGGGCGTAGAAGGCAAAGTGCACCAGCTTGGCAAAGCTGCGCTCCCAAGGAGCATGGCCCGGCACCTGCGGCGGCGGCGGGCTGACCTGCCGCCACACCAGCCGCAGTGCCACGACGAAAAAGATCACCACACCGATGGCAAAGTGGTTGGCCATGATCTCCCCGCCCGCCTCGCGCGTGGGCGCTTCCTCGGCCGCTTCGCTGATGCGCCACTGTACGATCACCAGCACCGCAATCAGCCAGTGCAGCAGCATGGCGAGGCCCGAATATTTCGTCCTGGCGTTGAGGCTCATTGTCTATCCCTCCAACAATCCCCCGGTGCGCCCCAGCCTAACAGGGTGACGCCGCGCCGCAAGTGATCCGCACGCGGCTTGCACGGCTGCGCGCGCGCTTGCTAGGCTCGCCCCCCGATGACCACGCCCGCCCCCGCGCCCGACCAGAACGCCCTCGCCCACCTCGGCACCGCGGTGCGCGCCCGGCTGGCAGGCGTGCCCGGGATCTACCGCGTGCCCGACGAGCGGATCGAGCTCTACGCCATTGTCAACTTCCTGTCGGGCGAGGAATGCGGGCGGCTGTGCGCGATGATCGACGCGGTCGCCCAGCCCTCGGCGCTGCACGAGTTGGGCTACGACAGCGGCTTTCGCACCTCCTTCTCGAGCGATCTCGACCCCCACGATCCCTTCGTCGCGGGCATCTCGGCGCGGATCGATGCGGTGCTCGGCGTGCCCAAGAGCTTCGGCGAGCCGATCCAGGGCCAGCGCTATCTGCCGGGGCAGGAGTTCAAGCCGCACAACGACTGGTTCTACACCTCCGAAAGCTACTGGCCGGGCGAGGAAGCGCGCGGCGGGCAGCGCAGCTGGACGACGATGGCCTATTTGAACCCGGTCGAGGCGGGCGGCGCGACCGCCTTTACCCTGCTTGGGCTCAATATCGCCCCCACGCCGGGCGTGCTCCTGATGTGGAACAACGCACTGCCCGACGGCCGCCCCAACGAAGCCACGCTCCATGCCGGAAGCCCGGTCGAGGCCGGGGCGAAATACATCATCACCAAGTGGTACCGCACCCGCCGCTGGCGCTAGAGCACTTTCCGGCCATTCTGACCCGCCCTGATCGCGAAAGGAAGCCCGCTGGACAGGAGTGGTCCGCAGTGCGGGCCCGTCGGCCCCCGGGCAAGGGCCGCGACGCAGCCAGCGGGCTTCCTGTCGCGACCCCAAAAAGGGCGGGCCGATTTTGGCCCATCGCTGCGGAGCCAAAGGATTCTGGCGTCGGTCACTATGCTGGAGCATGGCTCCCTCCTCTCTCCTTGCGCTGGGCCAAAATCGGCTCCGTCAGGGTGCCCCGGTATGGTCGGAAAGTGCTCTAACCTCTGGGTGAGCGATCGATGAACCGTACGAACCCTCTGGCGGGACTAATGCCGCGCAGGCAAAAGAAAAGGGCGGACCCGCAGGACCGCCCTCTTGCTTTGCCGTGCGGCGTGACGCCGGATCAGCGCGAGTAGAACTCGACCACCAGGTTCGGTTCCATCGTCAACGGGTAGGGCACTTCGTCGAGCTTCGGCACGCGGGTGAAGGTCACCTTGTCGGTGCCGTCGGGCATGACGTAGTCGGGAATGTCACGCTCGGCCAGGCTCTGGGCTTCGATCACCAGCGCCATTTCCTTGGCCTTGGCGCCGAGGCTCACCACGTCACCCACGTTCACGCGGCGCGAGGCGATGTTGCACTTCTGGCCGTTCACATAGATGTGGCCGTGGCTGACGATCTGGCGCGCGGCGAAGATGGTCGGCGCGAACTTGGCGCGGTAGACCACCATGTCGAGACGCTGTTCGAGCAGGCCGATCAGGTTCTGGCTGGTATCGCCCTTCATGCGCGAGGCTTCGAGGTAGTTGCGCTTGAACTGCTTTTCGGTGACGTCGCCGTAATAGCCCTTGAGCTTCTGCTTGGCACGCAGCTGCAGGCCATAATCGCTCATCTTGCCCTTGCGGCGCTGACCATGCTGGCCAGGGCCATAGGAACGGCGGTTGACGGGAGAATTCGGGCGACCCCAGATGTTTTCGCCCATCCGGCGGTCAAGCTTGTACTTGGCGCTGTTGCGCTTCGACATACGTCGTGTCCTTCAATGTGCTGGATCACCCCTGCGGTGACCATTCAACCCGGCTTCGCTCCATCCGACCATGGTGTCTGATGCGGCCACTGCTTCACCGGGGTGCAGGGCCCATTTCCGAAGGCGCGTGCATAGCAGGAACGCTCGCTGCGTCAAGCCTCGCCCGCGTGTCGTGTGGTCTACCGATGGTCAGAGCGGGACGTTGAGCTTGCGCCACTCCTCAAGGGTGCGGCACACCTTGGTCTTGCGGCGGCTCGAGGGATCAGCACGGACCGAGCGGCATATACGCGCCTCTTCCTCGACCGGCTTGTCTTTGACGCTCTCACCTTCCGGCAAGGCTGTGTCGCTTGGGGCGGTCTGCGCCTGGACCTGAGATTGTGCCTCGGCAGCAGCGAAGGGCACAAACAAAGCGGCACCGGCACAGGTCAGCAGAAAGTGGCGAACAGAAATCATCAAGCGTCTCACTGAGGTGGTTGGAGAGGAGGCGCGGCTCTAGAGTGAGAGTTTGGGCCTGTCTACCGCCGCTCGGTCAATCACCTTTGGGTTCGCGCTCACGTTCCAGCGTGCTGAGGATGCCGCGCAAGGTGCGCACTTCAAGGTGATTCCAGCCCGGCTTGGTCAGGAGGCCGCGCAAGGTGCGCCGGGTGGCCTCGGCACGTGCAGGTGGAAAGAAATAATCCCGCGGGCCCAGCAACTTCTCGAAGTGAGCGATCATCGCGTCGAGCTCGTCTTGCGGGGCGGGTGGCAACACCTCCTCGGCGGTGGGCTGGACCAACGCCTCCCCGGCATCAGCCAGTTCGCGCCCGATCCGCGACCACTCATAGGCGACCAGAACCACCGCCTGGGCGAGGTTCAATGAGCCAAAATCTGGATTGATCGGGATGGTCAGGATGGTGCGGGCAAGGGCAACATCCTCGGTCTCTAGCCCCGAGCGTTCGGGTCCGAACAGGATCGCATGACGGCCGACGAGCGAGTGCACCTGCCGCCCGGCTTCGTCAGCGCCGATCACCGGTTTGGTCACACCGCGCTTGCGAACCGTGGTGGCATGGACATGGGCGCAGTCCGCGACAGCCTCCGCGGTGCTGGCATAGACCTTGGCCTGTTCCAGCACTATATCCGCGCCAGCTGCAGCCGGACCAGCGGACGGGTTCGGCCAGCCATCACGCGGGGCGACAAGCCGCATCTCGGTCAGGCCGAAATTGAGCATTGCGCGGGCCGCCTTACCGATGTTCTCGCCGAGCTGCGGGCGCACCAACACCATGATCGGCTTGTTCAGGTCAGCCATATTCCGGTTATTCTTTCGTGGCTTGCTGAACAGTGCTGGCAAACTCTTCGAAGTCGCGCGCTTCGGAAAAATCGCGATAGACGCTGGCGAAGCGGATATAGGCGACAGAGTCGATCTGGCGGAGTCCCTCCATCACCAACTCGCCGATGTGCGAAGAGGGCACTTCGGCCTCGCCCGCGCTCTCGACCTGCCGCTGGATTCCCGAGATCAGCTGGTCGAGGCGTTCCTGACCGATCCCGCGCTTTCTGCAGGCAAGCGCGACCGACTGTTCAAGCTTGGAGCGATCGAAGGGTTCGCGCCGGTCATCCGACTTGACCACAACCACCTCGCGAAGCTGCACCCGCTCAAAGGTCGTAAAGCGCGCCCCGCAGGATGAGCATTGGCGCCGTCGCCGGATCGAAGTGCCGTCTTCAGTCGGGCGGCTATCCTTCACTTGGGTGTCTTCATGGGCGCAAAAGGGGCAACGCATTCAAAGGCTTACTTCTTGATCCTCTGATACAGAGCGAAGCCTGCGCCGGCAATCAGGCCAACCGGAAGACTGACGACGGGGAGTATCCAGCCTGCCACTGCACCGATCGCAGCGCCGGCCAACACCGGCTTGGTCGAAGGGTGATCGAGGCCCTCCTTGGCCATGCCTGACACTTCGGTCTTTAGGTCCTCAACCCATTCCGGGCTCTGACGCGGATCCTGATCATTCATCACCTCGAGGCTCCTTACATGCCCGGATAGACAGGGAAGGCAGCGCACAGGGCGCTTACCCGCTGACGCACGCTCTCTTCGATCTGCGCATCGCCCTCGGGGCCATTTTTGGACAGGCCCTCAACCACTTCAGCGATGAGCTTGCCGACGGTCCGGAACTCGTCCGGGCCAAAGCCGCGGGTCGTGCCGGCAGGCGTGCCCAAACGGACACCGCTGGTGATGAAGGGCGAGCGGGTGTCGAAGGGAATGCCGTTCTTGTTGCAGGTCAGCCAAGCGCGATCGAGGCCCTTCTCAGCGTCCTTGCCGGTCACATCCTTGGCGGTAAGGTCAACCAGCATCGAGTGATTGTCGGTCCCGCCGCTGACGATCCTCAAGCCGTTGTCCTCGAGGCTCGCTGCCAGCGCGCGCGCATTTTCGACGATCCGGTGGGCATAGTCGCTAAAACTCGGATCGAGCGCCTCGCGGAAGGCCACTGCCTTGGCCGCGACGATGTGCATCAGCGGGCCACCCTGCAACCCGGGGAACACCGCCATATTGAGCGGCTTGGTGTATTTCTCGTCATTCCATAGGATGATCCCCGAGCGCGGTCCGCGCAGGCTCTTATGGGTGGTCGAGGTGACTATATCGCAATGCGGGAAGGGCGAGGGATGCGCGCCACCTGCAACAAGACCCGAAATATGGCTCATGTCGCACAGCAATACCGCGCCGACTTCATCCGCGATGGCGCGGAAGGCTGGGAAATCCCAGGTGCGCGAATAGGCCGTGCCGCCACAGATGATGATCTTGGGGCTGTGCTCGCGGGCCTTGGCAGCGACTTCGGCCATATCGATGGTTTCGGTCTCGCGGGTCACGCCATAGGAGACCACGTTGAACCACTTGCCGCTCATATTGACCGGCGAACCATGGGTGAGGTGGCCGCCCGAGTTCAGGTCCAGCCCCATAAACGTGTCGCCGGGATTAAGCAGGGCAAGGAAAACCGCCTGGTTCATCTGCGAGCCCGAGTTGGGCTGCACATTGGCAAAATTGCAGCCGAACAGTTGCTTGGCACGCTCGATCGCGAGGGTTTCGACCACGTCGGCATAGTCGCAGCCGCCATAGTACCGCTTGCCCGGATAGCCCTCGGCATATTTGTTGGTGAAGACGCTTCCGGCGGCTTCGAGCACGGCGCGCGAGGCGATGTTTTCCGAGGCGATCAGCTCGATCTTGTCGCGCTGACGGGTCAGTTCTTTGCCGATTGCCGCTGCGATCTCGGGGTCAGCCGTCGCGAGATCATTGTGCCAGAAGCCCTCCATCGGGGCAGCGGCAGCGCGGGCAGCAAAATCAATCGGGGCGGTGCTCATTGATGGGTCTCGATATGATCGGGGAAGAACGGAGGGCTGCCGAGCTTGCCGACGCGGCGCTGATGGCGCCCGGCCGGATCGCCGGCATCGGCAAATTCGGTATCAAGAAAGGTGGCAACGCAGGACTTGGCCATTTCGATCCCTACGAGCCGCGCGCCCATTGCGATGCAATTGGCGTCATTATGTTCGCGGGCGAGCGCCGCCGACAGAGGCTCGGAGACCAGCGCACAGCGGACATGCGGATGGCGATTGACACTGATCGAGATGCCGATGCCGCTACCGCACAGGGCAATACCGAACTCGACCGAGCCTTCGGCGATGATCTCGGCGAGGCGGTAGCCATAATCGGGGTAATCGACGCTTTGTCCGGGCTCGGGGCCGAGGTCGGCGACCTCATGGCCCTCCTCGACCAGCCATTCGGCAAGATCGGCCTTGAGGTCCACGGCGGCGTGGTCGGAGGCGATGGCGATGCGCATGGGTGCCTACATAGGCACCTGCGACGATTCTCTCCACCCCGAACCGCAGCCTTTTCTACGGTTGCTGCGACATGCGCTCAGGCGAGTTGGCCGCTGAGCCATTCCCACAGCTGCTCGACCTCCTCGGCGGCCTTGCCATCGGGGTCGATTTCGGCGGCGGTTTCGCCCTTGGCGGAAGAGCGGTGGAACGCGGCGCGCTCTCCAAGTCGGATCGGGCAGACCGCGAGGCCAAGGTGCTCGGCCGCCGATGCAGCTTGGGCAACGAGCCGCTTGGCGCCAGCTGGCACGGCGTTGAAAACGACGAAGGCAGGGGTCTTGGTGAGCGCGACGAGATCAACGATCGGTTCCAGCGCCGCCAGATCGAAGGCGCGCAGCCGCGTCGGGATGAGCACGATGTCGGCCGCCTTGATCGCCTCGCGCGCGGCGGCATCGGCGTGGGGCGGGGTATCGATCACGACAAAATCCATCCCCTGCTTGCCCGCGCTTTCGATCGTGCGGACCAGGCGGGCAGGGGGGCTGGTGACCACGACCGGGAGGAAATCGCCCCGCCAGTCACTCCAGGTCGCGGCGCTGGCCTGGGGATCAGTATCGACGACGCAGGATTGCTTCCCGGCCTGCGCCGCCCGCGTGGCGATGTGCACCGCAAGCGTGGTCTTGCCCGAGCCGCCCTTCTGGCTGACGATGGCTACCGTAACGAGATCTGATTCCGCCATTGCCAGGCTTGCTCCTTGAGGGCTGACCGCTTCGTCCCAGGTCGATCCGGTAGTGCATTACGGTCGCAGACGATGGCAATACGCAAGGCAGCCCTATAGGCGTTGGTGGAGCGGTTCTCCACCATGCAGGCAAAGGTTTTCTCACGGCGCCTTGGCTGGGCCGATGGCCCGTGCCCACGCTGGCTGACGGAGAGTCTACCTCCCGACGCCCATTTTTTGAGCCGCTCGAGAACCTCAGGGTTGGCGCTGTGGAAGGGGATCTCCCGACCTTGCGGCAACGTTTTCGACCGACGGCGTAAGTTGTCAGGCGGCGCTTAGAACCGCATATTTCGGGCAGTCTGATCGGCATACCCCGTCATGCGACCATTCGGGCGGGCACCATAGATAGGCAAGCTTGTCCAGCCAGCGTGTTGCCGTATCCATTCGCGCCTTCAATTGCTGAAAGCCCACGAATTGCGCGGTCAGCGGGTTATAATCGAAGCTCGGTTTTACGAGGCCGGGGTTCGGTTCTTCCTCGATATGCGCAACGCTCCCGAACAGCCGGTCGAACAGCAGAGTGACCTGGCTGTAATTGCGATCAATATACTGCGGTTGATTGGCATGATGCACCTTGTGGATCTTGGGTGTCATCAGCACCCGGTCGATCCAGCCGAGCCTCGGCACCCAGCTTGCGTGGTCCCAGATACCGTAGGCGTTGCCGATCACTTGGATGGCGACGAACACCACTGGATCGATCCCGATCAGGGCCGCGGGAAGGGTGAACAGCACCTTGGTGTGCGGGTCGATGATGAACCCGCGTGCTGCTGTGGTGTGGTTGAACTCGTTTGATGAGTGATGGATCGCATGGATCGCCCATAGCAAGCCGACGCGGTGCGCTAGTCGATGATCCGCGTAATAGGCGAACTCGTTGATGAGAAACGCCAGCGGGATTGCGAGCCAGAGCGGCAGTGGTCCCGCGACCCGGAACGTCTCGAATACCCAGACATAGAGCACCAGCGGGATCAGGAAGCCGATCACGAGGTTGAAGCTGTTGAGGATCAGATTGAGCCCGATCGAGCAGAGCGCGTCCTTGTTGTTGTAATCTGGATTGTGCCTGAGCGACCACAATCGCTCGAGGATGACGCTCCCGAAAAGGACCGCGGCGAGAATCCACAATGATGCGGAGCCGCCGATGAAGGCGATTGCGTGTTCGAGGCGCTCCACGCCGGCGAGGTTACACGAATCATTCCGGCAGGAACGTGAAAGTTGCGCCTACTGATCCAAGAACGACCGCATCTTGCGCGACCGGCTCGGGTGCTTCAGCTTCCTAAGCGCCTTGGCCTCGATCTGGCGGATACGTTCGCGCGTCACCGAGAACTGCTGGCCGACTTCTTCCAGCGTGTGATCGGTGTTCATCCCGATGCCGAAGCGCATCCGCAGCACCCGTTCTTCGCGCGGGGTCAAGGAGGCAAGCACGCGGGTGACGGTTTCCTTGAGGTTCGCCTGGATCGCAGCATCGACGGGGATGATCGCGTTCTTGTCCTCGATGAAATCGCCGAGGTGGCTGTCCTCCTCGTCCCCGATGGGAGTCTCCAGAGAAATCGGCTCCTTGGCGATCTTCATCACCTTGCGCACCTTCTCGAGCGGCATCGAGAGACGCGCGGCCATTTCCTCAGGGGTAGGCTCGCGGCCTTCCTCGTGCAGGAACTGGCGCGAGGTGCGCACAAGCTTGTTGATCGTCTCGATCATGTGCACCGGAATCCGGATGGTGCGCGCCTGATCAGCGATACTGCGGGTGATCGCCTGCCGGATCCACCACGTCGCGTAAGTGCTGAACTTGTAGCCCCGGCGATATTCGAACTTGTCGACCGCCTTCATCAACCCGATATTGCCTTCCTGAATAAGATCAAGGAATTGCAAGCCACGGTTGGTATACTTCTTGGCAATCGAGATCACCAGACGCAAGTTCGCCTCGACCATTTCCTTCTTGGCGATCCGCGCCTCGCGCTCGCCCTTCTGGACCATGTTGACGATCCGGCGGAACTCGGGAAGGCTCATGCCGGTCTGCGCGGCGATGTCGGCGATTTCCGAGCGGATGCGCTCGATCGCATCTTCTTCGCGCTCGGCAAAGGCCGCCCACTTCTTGTCCTTCTTGGCGCGCTCCTTGATCCACGCGTCGTCCATCTCGTTGCCGACATAGGCCGTGAGGAACTCGCCGCGCTTCACCTTGTGGCGCTCCGCCAGTCGCAGCATTTGCCCGCCGAGCGTGGTCAGGCGGCGGTTGAAGGCATAGAGATTGTCGACCAGAAACTCGATCTTGGTCGCGTGGAACTGCACGCTCTCGACCTCGGCGGTGAGGTCTTCGCGCAGCTGCTCGTACTTGTTTTCCTTGGCGGTCGGGAACGAATTGCCCGCTGCCAGCGTGTCCACACGCTCGCCCTGAAGCTTCTCGAAGGCGTTAAACAGCGTCGTGATCCGCGCAAACCGCTCGAGTGCTTCGGGCTTCAGCGCCGCTTCCATCTGCGCAAGCGAGAGGGTGTTGTCTTCCTCCTCCTCCTCTTCGCGCTTGGGGCGGGGCTCGCCGTCCTCATCCTCGTCAGCATCCGCTTCGGGCTCGTCCTCGATCTCGTCGT
>JBJTTE010000346.1:0-3550 GCA_046080005.1 Erythrobacter sp. | reverse complement strand
TCGGGGCGGCGGTGGCGGCGCAGCTGGCGGCGGAGGGGCATGAGGTGATCCCGCTCGACCGGGCGGCGCTGGCGGACCCTTCGCGGGTGCTGGCCGCAGCGCAGGCGGAGGTCGTGATCTCCTGCATCGCCTCGCGCTCAGGTGCGCCCAAGGATGCGCAGACCGTTGATTGTGAAGCGAATATTACCTTGCTGAAGGCCGCGCAGGCAGCGGGGGCGGGGCATTTCATCCTGCTTTCGGCGATCTGTGTGCAAAAGCCGCGCCTTGCTTTCCAGCATGCCAAGCTGGCCTTTGAGGCGGCGCTGGCGGCGAGCGGGATCGGCTATACCATCATCCGCCCCACCGCTTTCTTCAAGTCCTTGTCCGGACAGGTAAAAAGGGTGAAGGCGGGTAAGCCGTTCCTGATCTTTGGCGATGGTGAACTGACCCGCTGCAAGCCAATCAGCGATGATGATCTCGCGCGCTTCATCACCGGGTGCATCGACAATCCCGAAGCGCTCGGTCGCATCCTGCCCATCGGTGGCCCGGGCCCTGCTATCTCATTGCGCGAGCAGGGAGAATTGCTGTTCAAAGCGGCGGGAAAGCCGCCCCGATTCACGTCCATCTCGCCCGGAATCTTCAACTGGGCCGAGCGTGTTCTGGCGGTCGGGGCGCCGTTTTCGGGCTGGTTTGCCGAGAAGGCCGAATATGCCCGGATCGCGCGTTACTATGCCACCGAATCGATGCTGGTGCTCGATTCCACCAGCGGCCGATACGCCGCCGAGCTCACCCCCGAATTCGGGCAAGAGACCCTGGAATCCCACTATCAGCGCCTTCTGGCGGGGGTCTAACCGGGGTCTAGGCGGGGTCAAAAGCGCGCTAGCGGGGGTCTAGACGCCAGCTGGCAGGGGGCAAAGCGGCCCCTAAATGCGGCACAAAAACCGGTTCCGCTGCGTAATTAAACGTGAAAACATGGGTTTGCGTGCGCCTTACCCGGATACCAGCGGGCAGTAAGAGCAGTGCAACACTCGCCTCACCGGCCATGCGCTCGACCAAAAGGGCGAGCAAGGCGCGGTCAGGCCAGATGCTGCAGTAACGAATGCCGCCCGTGTAGTAAACGACACCGCGCCCGGCGGTATCAGCGAGTTCGGGGGCAAGATCGCTCGCCACATCCTCGCGCCAGCGGGTCACACCAAAGCCCTCAGCCGCTTCAACCACCCCATCGCGTAGGCTCTCGACCCGGGTGACGGTAAGCGGGATCACCTCCCGCAGCGCGCCCGGCGCAAGGCCTTCGGGAATACAGAAGCTCTCGGTATTGCTGCCTGACCGAGGACCGATCAGCACCGGACACCTGAGCGCTGCGAGTTTGGCCGCAAATCCCTCCGGCACAATCGGCAGAGTCGGGACCAGCACCATCGGGTAGCCCGAAAGATCAGCCTCGGGCGCAACGATATCGACATCGAGGCCTCGGCTGCGCAGCGCCGAATACCATTCGAACACCAGCTCGAGATAGCGGAAGCTCTGGCCCTGCGGCTGGATGCCGATCACCCATGCCGCCTCATAGGAGACCACCAGCGCGACTGGCGCGCGGGCGGCGGTCTGCGGGCCAATCTCGTTCAGCACCGCCGCCGCCTGCCGCACTTCGTTGGCAGCCTCGGCCTCGCTGCTGTCGGGCCGCAACAGCCCGGCGTGCATCTGCTCCTGCGCGAACGGCGCCTGCCGCCAGCGGAAATAGCTCGTCAGCTCCGCGCCATGCGCGCAAGCCTCGAGCGTCCACAACGCCACCATGCCCGGCAGCGGCGCGGGGTTGAAGCGTGCCCAGTTCACCGGCCCCGGCTGCTGCTCCATCACCCCCCAGCGCCCGTGCGAGCACCCGCGATAGAGATCGTGGTGGAAGGCGGCGATATCGGGGTGGCCCTGCCGCAGAAAGCTGCGCTTTTCGTCCGCCGAGAACCAGAACTGTTCAAGGAAACCGAGCGGATAGGAATCCCACGTCGCGACATCGATGTCCCTGCCGACATCATGGTGATCGAAATCGGTGAAGAAGCCCATGAAATTGTGGGTGATGTCGATCCCCGGCGAATGGGCGCGGATGATCGCCACCTGTTCGCGGTTGAAGCTCGCCACCTGATCGGAGGCGAAGCGGCGATAGTCGAGCCAATGTGCAGGGTTCGCCTCGGTGACGGTCAGATGCGGCGGATCAACCTCGGCAAAGCTCCGGTATTCCATGCTCCAGAACACATTGCCCCAGGCTGCGTTGAGCGCCTCCGGGGTGCCGTAGCGCGCCGCACACCACCCGCGGAAGGCGGATGCGGCGGCCTCGGAAAAGCTCAGCACAGTATCGTGGCAGCCATATTCATTGTCGGTCTGCCACATCGCGATGGCAGGGTGCGCGCCGTAACGGGCGGCGAGGGCTGTGACGATCCGGCGGCACTCGGCGCGGTATTCCTCGTGGCTGAAGCAGTAATGCCGCCGCGAGCCAAAGCCGCGCGGGCGGCCCTTCTCGTCGATAGCAACCATGTCGGGCATCCGGTCGACCAGCCATTTGGGCGGGGTTGCGGTCGGCGTGCCGAGGATCACCTTGAGGCCCGCTGCTTCGAGCGTGGCGATCGCGCGGTCGAGCCAGCCCCAGTCATAGCGGCCCGGTTCCGGCTCGATCCGGCTCCATGCGAATTCGCCGATCCGCACGAGCGACAGGCCCATTGCGGCCATTCGCCGCGCGTCCTCCGCCCACCATGCCTCGGGCCAATGTTCGGGGTAGTAGCAGCAGCCGAGTTTCACGTGATCTTCTCCATCGCAATCAGCCACGCGGTTTCGGGATGGGTGAGGGGGAGGGCAAGGCCCTGTGTCATCAGCGCGGTGCCAGACAAAGTGAGGCCCGCGCGCCACGCTTCGGGGTTAGCCAGATAGTGGCGCGCGCGCGGCGGCCAGGGATCGGGCAGGGTGACGCGATAACGCGCCTCGGGCTCCAGCCCCGCCAGGCGCACAGGCGCGGCATCGAACACCGGGGAGAAAGCGGTCTGCGCGGCGAGGGCGAGGGCCTTGTCTTCGTGCGTCACCATCATCCCGGTCACATTCGGATCGGGGTGTTCCAGCCGCCACAGCGCGCACGCGTGCAGCACCGCGCGCCACTCTTTGTAGAGCCCGATATGCGCGGCGAGGCATTCGCGCTCCTTCTCGGTCATGCGGGCGGGATCGGCCTCGACCCCCATGTGGCCGAACATGGCGACCTTGGCGCGGAAATCCATCGCCAGCCTGCGCCCGGTAATCGGATTGGGCGAGGGGCCGACATGGCTGCCGAGCACTTCGAGCGGCAGGAACTGGCTCCAAGCCGGAATGATCCGCAGGCGTTCGATCGCGTCATTGTTGTCGCTTGGCCAGACGCGGTGGACGCGCGACAGCACGCCGTAATCGATCCGCCCGCCGCCACTCGAACAGCTTTCGATTTCGACCTTGGGGTGCGCAGCGCGCAGGCGGTCGAGCAGGACGTAGAATCCGAGCGTCTGGACCATTCGCTTGCCGTCGGCGGGGAATAGGTCGCGATTGTGATCCCACTTGAGGTAAACGATGG
>JBJTTE010000345.1:0-6535 GCA_046080005.1 Erythrobacter sp. | reverse complement strand
CGTCGATGCGCTCTACGCCCATCTGCCGCTGAGCACGCCCGAATGGTCAATCGAGCTTGATCCGCGCAGCCTTACAGCGCTGTGGAGCAATGTGATCAGCAGCATCGGCATCACCCGCGCAAGCATGGGGGTGCAGACCTTTGCCGACCATTGCCAGAAGGCTATCGGGCGTGAACAATCGCTCGCGATGATCTGCCGCAGCGTCGACTGGCTGCGCACCGGCGGGGTGACATCGCTGAATTTCGATCTGATGTATGGCCTGCCGCATCAGACCGAGGCCGATCTGGAACAGAGCCTCGAATACACCCGCAAGCTCGGGGCGGACCGGATCGCGGTGTTCGGCTATGCCCATGTGCCGCACATGGTGCCGCGCCAGACCATGATCCCCGAAGATGCGCTCCCCGCTGCGGCGACGCGCTTCACCATGGCCAACGAGGCGCACCGGATCCTGACCAGCAGCGGCTATGACGCCATCGGTTTCGATCACTTCGCCCTGCCGCATGACCCGATGGCACAGGCGATGCGCAGCGGCAGATTGCGGCGCAATTTTCAGGGCTTCACCGATGATCCAGGCGAAGTGTTGATTGGCCTTGGCTCGACCGCAATCAGCGGCTTTCCCAGCCTGCTGGCCCAGAACGAGAAACACACCGGGCGCTATCGCCAGCTATCGGATCAAGGGCGGCTGTCGGCGCGGCACGGTCTGGTGCGCTCGCCCGAGGACCAGCGGCGCGGCGCGGTGATCGAGGCGCTGCTGTGCCGCGGCGAGGTGACGCTTCCGGCGGATCTCCTCGCCGAGGTCGCAGGGCGGCTGGTGCCCTTCACGGGTGCGGGACTGGCGGCGGTGCGCGATGAGCGGCTGCTGATCAGCCACGCCGGCCTGCCCTACGCCCGCGTCATCGCTTCGCTGTTTGACAGCTATCGCGCGCTCACCCCGCGCAAATTCAGTTCGGCAATCTGATTCCTGCATCGCTGCTTGCAGGAACCGCAATTTCCCCTGATACAAGCCGCGAGACGACAAGTGGAGAATCAATCCGCTGCGTGGATTTGCTCTTGGAGGGGGGAATAGAAATGGCAGTTACCGATCACGTTGACATCAATGGCTTCATGGAGGGCGTCAAGAAGCGCAATCCCTATCAGCCCGAATTCGTCCAGGCGGTCCAGGAAGTGGCCGAGGACATCTTCGAATTCATGGCGGACAAGGAGCAATATCACTCCCAGCAGATCCTGCGCCGCATCGCCGAGCCGGACCGGGTGGTCAGCTTCCGCGTGTGCTGGGAGGACGACGCTGGCAATATCCGCGTGCAGCGCGGCTGGCGGGTGCAGAACAACAACGCGATCGGCCCCTACAAGGGCGGCATTCGCTTCCACCCCTCGGTCACCGAATCGGTGCTCAAATTCCTCGCCTTTGAACAGACCTTCAAGAACGCCCTGACCGGCCTGCCGATGGGCGGCGGCAAGGGTGGATCGAACTTCAATCCCAAGGGCAAGAGCGTGCGCGAGATCATGCGCTTCTGCCAGAGCTTCATGACCGAGCTCTACCGCCACATTGGCGCGGATGTCGACGTTCCGGCGGGCGATATCGGCGTGGGCGGGCGCGAGATCGGCTACATGTTCGGCCAGTACAAGCGCATCACGGGCAACTTCACCGGCGTGCTGACCGGCAAGGGGCTCGAATGGGGCGGCTCGCTGATCCGCACCGAGGCGACCGGCTATGGCGCGGTCTATTTCCTCGCCAACATGCTGGCTGTGAAGGGTGACGATCTGACCGGCAAGACTGCGGTCATCTCCGGCTCGGGCAACGTCGCGACCCATGCGGCAGAAAAGATCGTCCAGCTCGGCGGCAAGGTGCTGACATTGTCGGACTCGGGCGGGTTCATCCATGATCCTGACGGGATTGATCAGGAGAAGATCAACTGGATCAAGACGCTCAAGAACGTCCGGCGCGGCCGCATTGAAGAATATGTCGAGGCGTTTCCCGGTGCGAGCTTTACGGCGGGCAAGACCCCGTGGGGCGTGCCCTGCGAAGTCGCGCTGCCTTGCGCTACGCAGAACGAACTGCTGGGCGAGGACGCCAAGACCCTTGTCGCCAACGGCTGCCGCGCGGTCTCCGAAGGGGCGAACATGCCGACCGATCTCGACGGCGTGCACACCTTCAAGCACCACAAGATCCTCTACGCTCCGGGCAAGGCCTCGAATGCTGGCGGGGTGGCGGTGTCCGGCCTCGAAATGAGCCAGAACTCCGAACGCCGCTCGTGGAAGGAAGAGGAATTGCAGCAGATGCTCAAAGACATCATGTCCGGCATTCACAATTCCTGCATCCAGTACGGCGATCAGGGCGGCGGCTATATCGACTATGTGAAGGGCGCGAACATCGCGGGCTTCAAGAAAGTCGCCGACGCGATGCTGGCCTTCGGGGTGGTGTAACGCCTAGAGTGTTTTCCAGTCAGGTGGAATCACCTGACGGTTCGGAAAATGCCGCAAAACAACAACCTAGAGCGGCCGATCTGGCGCAGCCAGATCGCAAACCGCTCTAAGCCTCGCAACCGCACAACAAAAGCCCCCGCGTCCAACTGGCTGCGGGGGTTTTTTGTTTTGCGGGGTGACTGCTTTGCGGTGTCCGAAAACGCAAGCTGCCGTTCAGGAGCCGACCCCATTGCGGTCATTGGGCCGGTCGTGCGAACTGGCTCAGGCTATTTAGAGGCGGAGATTGCATGACGACACTTACGGGCGAGATGCTCGACGCGCTGGTCATCGAGAGCCAGTCGCTACCGGCGGAGTTGTTGAGGGCTTATCGCAATCCACCCGGACGTAAGCCAACTGAAAGCGCCATGCGGATACGGGATGCTCTCGCCGACACGGACGATGCGACGGCCCTGCTGCTGCTTCGAGACGTGGTTGATGCCGCCGTGTTTCAGATGGTCTATCTGCTCGGCGCGGGCTTCAAGAGCAACCTAAGTGTAGACATCAGTCGCGACGGCAATCGCGAACGTTTGCATGGTTCAGCCCTTCACGAAGAATATCGTGCGCGTGTCGCGCCAGGAGGCTTACCCTACCGTTGCACTTGAGCGTCAGCTTCCCACCAAATAGCGGCCAATAGCCCGGGCATTATGAATGCCCGAAACCGGAAGCTCGCCCTATTGCACCCCCAACCCTGCCGCCTGATCGCGCAGTTGTGATGCCGCGCCGGGGTTAGCTGCGACCGCCGCTTCCAGCGCCGCCTTGGCCTTGGCGGGTTCGCCCAGCGTCATGCGGCTGCGCATCAGCATGACCCAGCCATCGACATTCCTGGGCTCTTTCGCCAGTCGCGCCTCCAGCTGGGCGACCATGCCTTCGGCCATCTGGCGCTGTTCGCTGGGCTTCATCGCGCTGGCTGCCGCGACATCGGCCGCGCTCGGCCCTCGCAAATTGGACGAAGCTGCCTCGCCGGCAACACTGCCCGATCCGGGCGCGAGCAGGGCTGGCTTGCGGCTCGCCTGCGCTTTGGCAATGCGCGGGGCGACCGCGATGTTGTTCATCTTGCCGACCTGTTCGATGGTGCGCACCAGGTCCGCTTCCCACGGCGCGCCCTGCGGCGAATCCGCCAGCAGATCGAGCCACGCGGCAATCGCGCCCTCGTGGTCCTTGTCGAGGTCCTTCTTGGCGGCGAGGAAGTAACGCGCGCGTGCATCACTCTTATCAAGCGACACCGCCTTTTCGAACGCGGCGAGCGCCTCGGGCGGCAAGGGATCGCGTTCGCTACCCAGCACCAGTGTTTCGCCCAGTGCCGACCACAGCACTGCCTCGTCCGGGGCGATGGTGAGCGCGCGGCGATAGGCCGTGGCGGCCTCGCCGAACTGGCTTTGCTGGAAATAGGCGAAGGCAAGATCGCTCCAAGGCCTCGCATCCGTGGTCGATGCCTCGGCCGCTGCGCGCAGTTGCTCGATCGAAGGGGGGCCTTCCGCAGTCGCCTCGGGCGCACCGGATTCGCCCGAACCCTGATAGATATTGAACCCGATCGACCCTGCCGCCAGCAGCAATGCGCCGCCCAGCAGGAACCAGCCTGCCTTCGATGAACCGCCCTTCGGCGTCTGAACCTCTGATCCCATGCGTATATTGTTAGCATCGTGCACAAATTGGGGCAATTCGCTCTGGCATCGAGGCCCGATTTAGGTATGGTAGGCCGACTTTGGCGATCTATCCGATAGGGGGGAGGGTAGGTGAGCGGGATGTATAAAGTTGTCATTATCGGATCGGGCCCGGCAGGGCTAAGCGCAGCGGCACGTGCGGCTGCACTTGGTCTGTCGCATGTTCTGCTCGAAAAGACCGATCACCTTTCGGACACGATCTACAAATACCAGAAGGGCAAGCACGTCATGGCGACGCCCAGCAATCTGGTGCTGCGGTCCGACTGCGATTTCGAGGCAGGCAAGCGCGAGACCATTCTCGGCATCTGGGATGAGCAAATCGCCAGCCATAAGGTCAACGTGAAGTATCACGCCGAGGCCAAGGCGATTCGCGGCACAGGCGATCCAATCCCCGGCAGCGTGCAGCAGATCGTCATGCGTGGGCGCGATGGATCGAAATCGATCAAGGAAATCCAGCGCCACGCACCGCCCTATGCGATCGAGCTGACCAATGGCGAAACGGTGATGGCCGAGAATGTCATTCTCGCCATCGGGACCCAGGGCAATCCCAACCGGATGCGCTGCCCGGGGGCAGACCTCCCGCACGTCCAGTATCAGCTTGATGACCCGGCCGAATATGTCGACGAGCATATCATCATCGTCGGCACGGGGGATGCAGGGATCGAGAACGCGCGCGGCCTTGCCGAGGACCCGGCGCAGCGCAACACTGTCTCGATCCTCAACCGCAGCACGGATTTCCCGACCGCGAAAGACGCCAACGTCAAGGCTTTGCAGGCCGATCACGAGGCGGGCAAGCTGACCATTCGCAACGAGACCGAAACAAAGGCGATCGAGCCCGGCTGGATCACGCTCACCACCCGCGATGGCGAGGTGCGCATTCCCTGCGACCGGATCATCGCCCGTATCGGCTCAGCCCCGCCCCGCGCCTTTGTCGAGGAATGCGGCATCGAGTTCTCGAGCGAGGACCGCGCGGCTTTTCCGAAATTGTCGCCCGTGTTCGAATCGACGGCTCCCGGCATCTTTGTTGTCGGGGCGCTGGCCGGCTACCCGCTGATCAAGCACTGCATGAACCAGGGCCATGACGTCATCGAGTTCATCAACGGCAACACCGAACTGAAACCGGCCGATGAGCCGATCATTGCCGCCAAGTTCGAAGGCTTGCCCGGGCGCCGCAGCACCGCGGAATGGCTGGAATTCCTGCGGTCCAATGTATCGATCCTCGATGGCATGAACTCGCTCCAGATGCGCGAGTTCATGCTCGATTCGCAGGCGCGCTTCTTCCGCGCAGGCGAGGTGATCTTTGAACGCAACGCACCAGGATCATCGCTGTTCGGCATCGCCAGCGGGTCGGTCGCGGTCGAGGTCAATCCGGCCAATCCATCGATCACCATCCCGATTGAAACGGGTTCGATCTTTGGCGAGGTCGGCCTGATCTCGGGTCGCCGGCGCGGAGCGACGATTCGCGCGGCGGACGATACCATCGTGGTCGAGGTCTCGCGCCTTTCTGCGCTCAAGCTGCAATCTCAGGTGCCGTCCGCCAAGGCAGCGATCCAGCGCATCTCGATCGAGCGGCAATTGCTGCAGATGTTCGGGTCTGGCCTCACCCGCGAGGATGTCGCGCCGCTGGTGGACGCGGCAGAGGTGCAGGACAAGCGCGCGGGCGACATCGTGGTCCACGAGGGGGCCGACGACAAGTACGTCTTCATGGTCCGGCGGGGGTCGATGATCGTCGAGAAGAATATCGGCGATAGGCCGGTGTTCCTGTCGTACCTTCCGGCTGGTTCCTATTTTGGCGAAATGGCAGTGGTTGACGGCAGCACCCGCACCGCCACGGTCAAGGCAGCGATCAAGTCCGAGGTCATCCGCTTGCCCGGCGAAGGCTTCCTGGCCTTGCTCGAGCGCAACCCGCGCCTGCGCGAACGCGCGCTGACGGATATGGCCGGGCGGCGCGCCACCAACGCCTTTATCGAAAGCCGTAAGGACGACTTTTCGGGAGCGGTCGATCTCTATTCGCAAACTGCGCAGTTCCTCGTCGATAATGGCATCGGCGAAGCGACGGACGTGCTGCTGATCGACGAGAAACTCTGCATTGGTTGCGACAATTGCGAAAAGGCCTGTGCCGACAGCCATGACGGCCTTTCGCGGCTCGACCGTGAGGCGGGCAAGACCTACGCACACTTGCACGTCCCCACATCCTGCCGCCACTGCGAACACCCGCATTGCATGGCCGACTGTCCGCCCAACGCGATCAAGCGCGGGCCCGACGGCGAGGTGTTCATCGACGAGACCTGCATCGGCTGCGGCAATTGCCAGCGCAACTGCCCCTATGGCGTGATCCGCATGGATGCGAAGCCGCCCAGGAAGCCGAGCCTTCTCCAATGGATGCTGTTCGGCAAGGGCCCCGGCCCGGG
>JBJTTE010000344.1:0-2756 GCA_046080005.1 Erythrobacter sp. | reverse complement strand
GGACATGAACCCGGTGCTGCTCAAGCCCGAAACCGATGTGGGATCGCAGGTGATTGTGCAAGGACAGCGCCTGACGACGGTGCGTGCGCGCGACTACAAGGCGCTCAAACCCAAACTTATGGCTCCGGTGCTGGAGAGCTTCAATCGGCTGCGCGCGGCGCATGATTTGGTGCTGGTCGAAGGCGCGGGCAGCCCGGCGGAGGTCAACCTGCGCGAAGGCGACATCGCCAACATGGGCTTTGCCCGCGCGGCTGGCGTGCCGGTGGTCCTGGCGGGCGATATCGACCGAGGCGGGGTCATCGCCCAGATCGTCGGCACAAAAGCCGTGATCGACCCAAACGATGCCGCCCTGATCGTCGGCTTCCTGATCAACCGATTTCGGGGCGACCCCCGGCTGTTCGATGACGGCTATGCCGGGATCGCTGCGTATACCGGCTGGCGTGGGTTTGGGGTACTGCCCTGGTTTGCTGATGCCTGGAAGCTGCCAGCCGAGGATGCGCTCGACCTCGCTGCCCCGCGCCGCGCCACGGGCTTGGATGTGGTCTGCATCGCCTTCTCGCGCATCGCCAACTTCGATGATCTTGACCCGCTGGCGCAGGAGCCGGGCGTGCGCCTGACCATGCTCGGCCCGGGCCGAGCTATCCCGGGCGATGCTGATCTGGTGGTCCTCCCCGGCACGAAATCAACCCGCAGTGACCTCGCCTTTCTACGCGCGCAGGGCTGGGACATAGATCTGGCGGCCCATCTGCGGCGGGGTGGGCAGGTGCTCGGGATTTGCGGCGGCTATCAAATGTTGGGCACTCGTATCGCCGACCCGGACGGGATCGAGGGACCACCCGGCGAGGACGCGGGGCTTGGCCTGCTCGACGTCGACACGGTCATGAGCCCGGACAAGCGGCTGACCACGGTGCGCGCCACCCATGCTCCGACCGGCCTGCCCTTTGATGGCTACGAAATCCATATCGGCCGGACCGATGGCCCCGCCCGCGCCCGCCCGTTTGCGCATGTGAACGGCCAGCCCGAGGGCGCGATCAGCGCCGATGGGCGGGTGAGTGGCAGCTACCTGCACGGCATGTTCCGCAACGATGCCTTTCGCGCGGCGTGGCTTGCTGGCTTCGGGGTCGCCGCTCAGGGGAGCTACGATCAGGGGGTGGAGGCGGTGCTCGATGCGCTAGCGGCGCATATGGAAGCGCATTTGGACGTGGACGGGCTGCTGGCCGCCGCGCGCTGAGCCTGAACGCGTTAGGCGCGCAGCGCCTCCTCGAGCCTGACCCATTCCGCCGGAGTGCCGGGCAGGCCCAGACGCAGCCAGCCCTTGCTGTACGGGAACGCGCGGGTCCAGATGCGCTGCTTCGCGAGCCGGGCTTGTGCGGCAAGCGCGTCTCCGGTTTCAACCGTGACGAAGAGAGCACAAGCGCCAATCGTAAGCCAGCCGGCCTGCGCCGCCAACAGAGCTGACAGGCGCTTCGCGTCAGCCTGCAAGAGCGCAGATGTTTCCGCATGCCAGCGGCGATCCGCCAGCGCTGCAGCGCCGATGGCCAGCGCAGGCCCCGAGACTGGCCAAGGTCCGGCTAGCGCCCGAAGCTGTGCTGCCGTCGCTGGCCCCGTCAGCGCGAAGCCCAGCCGCACACCCGCCAGCCCGGAGAATTTGCCGAACGACCGCAGCACAACCACCCGCTCGCCCAACCCCACCAGCAGCGGCGCGAGCGACAGCCCGGGCTCAGGATCGGCGAAGCTCTCGTCCACCACCAGCCGCCCGACTTGGCTCGCCAGCGCAGCCAACACGTCAGGCGGCCAGCGCCGGCCATCGGGGTTGTTCGGGTTGACGACAACCGCGAGATCAGCGCCTGCCATGGCCTCAAGGTCAGCCGCTGGCGTCACCGCCCAGCCCTGCGCAGACAGAGCGGCGGCGTGCTCGTTATAACTGGGCGTCAGCACCGCAGCGCGACCAGGGGCCCCAAGCCGGGGGATCAATTGGATGGCGGCCTGCGCACCGGCGAGCGCCACCACTGGGCTAGTGGCCCCATATGCGTGCGCGGCGGCGGCCTCGAGCGCCTCAAGCGCGCTCGCCAGCGGCAGCGCGGCCCAAGCCTCGGGCGGTAGCGGCGGGACTGGCCAGGGCTGGCGGTTGATACCGGTCGACAGGTCGATCCAGTCCTCGCCGCCATAGGCCGCCCGCGCCCGGTCCAGATCGCCGCCATGATCGCGCATCACGATTGCCCCGCCAGCAGCGCCGCTGCAACCAGCGCGGCCCCGCACAGCACCATCGCGCGGCGATAGAGGCCAAGCCCTTTCGCCAGATCGGCGGGGCCGGGATCGGGCGCGCTCGCATTGAGCCAAGGTTCGTTTGCCACCTGATCGCCGTAAACGCGCGGGCCCGACAGGCGCACGCCAAGCGCTCCCGCCATTGCAGCCTCAGGCCAGCCGGCGTTGGGCGAGCGATGCCGCCCGGCATCGCGCCACATCACGCTGAGCGCCGCCCGCCGACCACTGACTAATGCCAGCGCTACACCAGTCAGCCGAGCCGGGATCAGGTTCACCAGATCATCAAGCCGGGCCGAGGCCTTGCCGAAATCCTCATAGCGCGCGGTGCGGTGGCCGATCATGGAATCAAGCGTGTTGATCGCCTTGTAGGCCGCAATTCCCGGCAGTCCCAGAACAGCCCCCCAAAACAGCGGCGCGACGATCCCGTCCGAGGCATTTTCGGCGAGGCTTTCGAGCGCCGCGCGCGCCACACCGGCGTCGTCCAACTGGGC
>JBJTTE010000343.1:0-7129 GCA_046080005.1 Erythrobacter sp. | reverse complement strand
CAAACCCTATGTCCATGTCGCGTTCGGCTGCACGGGCGGGAGACATCGTTCGGTCTTCACCGCTGAACGCATGGCCGAGGCTTTGCGCGGGGCCGGGTTTTCGCCCACGCTCCGCCACCGAAATCTCGGCTCGCGCGCGGTCGATGCGATTGAACGCAACCGCCGCTAGCGCCGCTCCGGACAAATCACCGACACGACGAAAGGCGCATTGTCGGCAACGCCATAAACGCGTAAGGCGCCCCAAAATTGGGCAGTTAACGGACCCCTATTCACACATGATCGGCTTGATCCTGGTAACCCATGGCCGCCTCGCGGACCAGTTTGTCGAAGCAATGGAGCACGTGGTCGGCCCGCAGGAAGGGATCGTCACGGTCTGCATCGGCCCCAATGACGACATGGAGCAGCGCCGCGCCGATATTGCCGAGGCGATTGCCACGGTGGATACCGGCAGCGGCGTCATCATCCTTACCGACCTGTTCGGCGGGACCCCGTCCAACCTCGCGATCTCGCTGCTCGATGCGGGGCATGTCGAGGTGATTGCGGGGATTAACCTGCCCATGCTGATTCGCCTTGCCGGCGCGCGCAAGGCGATGGACGTGACGGCGGCGGTCCATGCCGCACAAACCGCCGGGCGCAATTACATCACCGTCGCCAGCGAGCTGCTGGGACAGGACGCCGTCTCGCCGGCCCGGGCCAAGGCCTAGAGACGCAGGCGTGGGGGAAGCATGCGAAAGCGTCACTATCGTCAACCGCCGGGGGTTGCACGCCCGGGCGAGCGCGAAGTTCGTGGGCGCGGTGGCGGTGCTTCCAGACGGCGTCAAAGTAACCGTGTCCAAGCCGCCGCACAGCGCTGCGGGCGGATCGATCCTCGGGCTGATGATGCTCGGCGCGGCCAGGGGCGATACGGTCGAAGTGGCGGTCGAGGGCGAAGGCGCCGAGGCGGTGCTCGCCGATCTGATCGCGCTGATCGCGGACGGCTTCGGCGAGGATTGACGCGCGGCCTTTCGCCGTGCGCGGATAGAGCCATGCGCAAGCACATCACCGGCTTTTCCAACCCGACGGTCAAATATCTGCGGTCGCTGCGCGACAAGAAGCATCGCAAGCGTGCGGGCCAGTTTCTGGTCGAGGGGCTGCGGTTGCTTGAGGATGCGCGGGCCAGTGGCCAGGTGCCGCGCACGCTGGTGATGGCCGAAGGGCGCGAACATGCGCTGCTGGAGCAGTTGGAGGCTGACGTCTTGGCGGCGGGGGGCGAGGTGATAGCAACCACGCCGGATATCCTCTCCAAGATCACCGGCAAGGACAATGCCCAGAGCGTCGCGGGGGTGTTTGATGAATGGGACACAGCGCTTGAGGGTCTGGATCGGGCGAGCGCGCCGATCTGGCTGGTGGCGCAGGCGCTGCGCGATCCGGGCAATCTTGGCACCATGCTGCGCACTTGCGATGCGGTGGGTGCGGGCGGGCTGATCCTGATTGATGACTGCGCCGATCCCTTCAGCGCCGAGGGCGAGCATGGGCGCGGTGTTCACTGTCGGGCTGGCGCAGGCGCGGTGGGAGGATTTCACTGGCTGGCTGCGGGCGGGCGACGGCCAGCTGGTTGCCGCCAGCTTGCGCGATGCCGTGCTCTATCGCGGCGCGGCCTATCAGGCGCCCTGCTTCATCCTCGTAGGCAATGAATCCCAAGGCCTGCCCCCAGGCTACGAAGCGGAGTGCGACCTGCGTGTTACGATGCCGATGAAGGGCCGCGCGGATTCATTGAATGCCGCCGTCGCAGGCGCGGTGCTGGCTTACGAGGTGCTGGCAGCCCTTGAGAGGTAATCCCTACTCGGCGGCGTCCCGTCGGTCTTCCAGCGCCGGGTGTTCATCCTCGACCCCATCGGCATCAGAAGCTTTGTAGCGTGGCGCGCTGGCCACGAGTGGCACGTCCTCGATCTCGCGCTTGCCGATTTCGACGCCTTTCTCGGCGAGCCGCCGCCCGGAGGACAGGACATTGCGTTCAAACGAGCCAACGAACTTGTTGTAATTATTGACCGCCGAATCCAGCCCGCTGCCAACGCGCTTCAAGTGCTCAGCCGCTGTTGCCAGCCGGTCATAGAGCTCTGCACCCATCCGGCCGATCTCCTGTGCCTCCTTCGCCAACCCATCCTGCCGCCACACCTGCGCGACGGTGCGCGCAATCGCCACGAGGTTGGTCGGCGTCGCCAGCAGCACGCGCTTGTCGAAGGCGAAATTCCACAAATCGGGATCGGCCTCCAGCGCAGCGGCGACGAAATGCTCGCCGGGAACAAACATCACCACATAATCGGGCGCTTCCTCAAACTGCGACTGGTAGCTCTTGGCTCCGAGCGTCTGCACATGATGGCGCATCGAGCGCACATGGTCGGCCAGCGCCCGCGCGCGCGCCTCGTCATCAGTAGCCTCGAAGGCCTCCTGATAGGCGTTCAAGGATACCTTGGAATCGATCACCAGCACCTTGCCACCGGGGATACGAACAATCGCGTCCGGACGCAGGCGCCCATCTTCGGTCGCAACCGAATGCTCCATGATGAAGTCGGTATGCTGCGCCAGCCCGCATTGTTCGAGGAGGTTCTGAAGCGCCTTCTCCCCCCAGCGCCCGCGCGCCTTGGGGGCGTTGGTGAGCGAATTGCCGAGCCGCTGCGCCTCGCGCTTCACCTCTTCCTGTCCAAGCCGCATCGCTTCGATCTGCTGGAACAGCCCGGCAAAGGCATCGCTGCGCTTCGATTCGAGCGCCTGCACCTGCTCCTCGTAGCTCTTAAGCCGGTCGCCGACCGGAGCGAGCAGTGCCTTGAGCTTTTCCTCGCTTGCCCTTTCCGAGTGCCCGAGGCGTTCTTCGGCGCGTTTGAGGAAGGCCTCCTGCGCGCGGCCAAGCACGGCTGCGCCGGTATTCTCGAACTCCTTGAGCAAGTTGCTGCGCGATTCTTCCAACAGGCGCTTTTGTTCCGCGAAAGCCGCCCGCTCGGCCCGGAAGCGCGCGTTTTCCTCGCGCGCGGTATCGAGTTGCTGCGCAAGCCCATCCGCCCGCGCGGCACGTTCACCCAGCGCGGCAACCTCGACCCGCGCTGCGCCTAACTCAGCGATAGCGCGCTTGAATTCGCCCGCTTGCGCCTCCCCCGCCGCGTCAGCCGCCGCCAATCGCGAACGCAGATCAGCGATTGGCCGCGAGGCCAGAAACCAGCCGAGCACTGCGCCAAGAACAAGGGCGAGAATCGCGAAAAGAGTTGGGTCCATCACGCATCCCTACACGGAACAAAAAGAGAACGCTAGGAAGCGCGACGCGATATCCCAAGAAAGCTGGGCGCCGGGTCAGGTCTGGGGCGGCGGAGAGGCGGGATAGTTTCGCACAAGTATCAGCGCGGCACGCGCCGCGAGCGCACGCGCGCGAGCCGCAGAGGCCTGTAGCGAAGCGAAAGAACAGCCCCGAGGACGAAGGCGCGGAGGCGCCTTCGCACACAAATCAAGCCGCCTGCCGGATCTTCTTCAGCTTCTTGAGCACCATCGCGCGCTTCAACCGGCTGAGATGGTCGATGAACAGGATGCCTTCCAGATGGTCCATCTCATGCTGCAAGCAGGTCGCCATCAACCCTTCGAGCGCTTCCTCATGGGTGTTGCCATCGAGGTCCTGATACCGCACACGGCAGGTCGCCGGGCGATCGACATCGGCAAAGATCTCGGGGACCGACAGGCAGCCTTCCTGATAGGTCGAAAGCTCGGTCGCGGGATCAAGGATCACCGGATTGACGAACACGCGCGGATCGTTCTTGGTCGCCGGGCGGTCGCGCTTCTGGCGTTCTTCGCTGCTTTCCGCTGGCGGCGCGTCGGGATCGTCGGGTTGAAGGTCGATCACCAGTAGCCGCTTGGGCACGCCGACCTGAATTGCCGCAAGACCGATACCGGGCGCGTCATACATGGTCTCGAACATATCCTCGACGAGAGCGTTGAGCTCGGGGCCGAACTCATGCGGTTCAACCGGGATCGAGACGACTTTGAGCCGGGGGTCCGGCACTTCGAGGATTTCGCGGATAGCCATCGTGGCTACTTAGGCGAGCAGCGCGCGAAATTCAACGCGCGCGCCTATCCGACCGGACGTCTTGCGCGCAGCGCCTGAGCCAGCGTGCCCTCATCAAGATAATCGAGCTCACCGCCGACCGGCAGGCCATGAGCCAGCTGGGTCACCCGCAGCGGGAAGGCCTCAAGCCGCTCGGCAATGTAATGCGCGGTGGTCTGGCCTTCGAGCGTGGCGTTCATCGCGAGCACCACCTCGTCAATGCCGCCGGACTCAACGCGGGCAAGCAAGCTGGTGATGTTGAGGTCTTCAGGGCCAATCCCGTCGAGCGCGGAAAGCCTGCCGCCCAAAACATGGTAGCGCCCGGGGAACAGTCGCGCGCGGTCCAAAGCCCAGACGTCTGAGACTTCTTCGACCACGCATAGCGCGCGCGCATCGCGGCGCGGATCGGTGCAGATGCCGCAGGGGTCGCTGGTGTCGACATTGCCGCAGATGTGGCATTCAACCAGCGTCTCGGAGACCGCCGCTAGCGCCTCAAGCAGGGTGGGTAAAGCGCTCTCGCGGTGCTTGACCAGCCAGAGCACGGCCCGCCGCGCCGAGCGCGGGCCGAGCCCCGGCAAGCGGGCGAGCGCGGCGCTGAGTGCTTCGATTTCCTGTGAGGCCATGCCCCGACCTTACTCCGTTCGGCCTGAGCTTGTCGAAGGCCTGACTTTCTTTTGTCCGGGATAGAAGTAAGGACGGCCCTTCGACAAGCTCAGCGCGAACGGGACTGGTAAAGTGCGGATAGTTTTCATGGGTACACCCGATTTCGCGGTGCCGGCGCTGACGGCGCTCCCAGCGGAGGGGCATGAGATTGACTGCGTGTACACCCAGCCGCCACGCCCAGCGGGACGGGGGAAAAAGCTGATGCCCTCTCCCGTGCAGATCGAGGCAGAGCGGTTGGGAGTGCCGGTGCGCACCCCGGTCTCGCTGCGAGGGGCCGAAGCGCAGGCGGAATTCGCGGCGCTTGGCGCGGATGTGGCGGTGGTCGCGGCCTATGGCCTGATCCTGCCACAGGCGGTGCTGGATGCCCCGGCGCACGGCTGCCTCAACATCCATGCCTCGCTGCTCCCCCGCTGGCGCGGTGCAGCACCGATCCACCGCGCAGTGATGGCGGGCGACGAAGAGACCGGCGTTACCATCATGCAGATGGAAGCGGGGCTCGATACCGGGCCGATGCTGCACAAGGTCAGCGTGCCTGTGGGACGCAAGACGACGGGCGAGCTATTTGAGGAACTGGGCGCGGTGGGTGCTGCGGCGATGGTGGAGGTGCTGGCCGATCTCGCCGCCTTCCCGCCCGAGGCGCAGGACGATAGCCAAGCGATTTACGCCCCCAAGATCGACAAGGCGGAAAGCCGGATCGACTGGGGAGCGAGCGCAGAGATAATCGAGCGACTGGTGCGCGGTCTCGCGCCATTCCCGGGCGCGTGGTTCGAACTCGGCGAGGAGCGCGTGAAGTTGCTGCTGGCGGAAGTTGTCCGGGGCGTGGGGGCACCCGGCACTGTTCTGGATGACGATTGCACCATCGCCTGCGCGGCAGGCGCCATCCGGCCACTGAAACTCCAGCGGGCAGGCAAACCGGCGATGAGCCGCGCCGATTTCCTGCGCGGCCGGCCCGTGGCGGCGGGGACGGTGCTTGTCTGATCCGTTCGCCTCGAGCGTCGTCGAGAGGCCGCGCGATGGTGTCTCGACTTCGCTCGACACGAACGGCTAGTGCGGCGGCTCGTGACCCGCTTCGCCCTCACCCTCGAATTTGACGGCACACCGTTCTTCGGGCTGCAACGCCAGGCCCACGGGCCGAGCGTGCAGCAAAGCATCGAGGATGCGCTTGAGCGGATCACCGGCGAGACCGTCACGCTCCACTCCGCGGGCCGCACCGATGCGGGGGTGCATGCACTCGCGATGCGCAGCCATGTCGACATCGAAAAGCCGTTCGATCCGTTCCGGCTGATGGAGGCGTTGAATGCGCATCTCCGGCCCGATCCGATCGCGGTGACCACGTGTGACGTGGTGCCGGAGGATTGGCATGCGCTGTTCTCCTGCACCGGGAGGCGCTATCTCTACCGCATCGCCAATCGCCGCGCGCCATTGACGCTTGGGCGCGACAAGGCGTGGCACGTCCCTACGCCGCTCGATGCACAGGCCATGCACTGCGCCGCGCAAGCGCTGGTAGGGCGGCATGACTTCACCACCTTCCGGTCGGTGCATTGTCAGGCTGCCGATCCGGTCAAGTCGCTTGACGAGTTGAGGGTCGAAAAGGTGGGCGAGGAGATCCACATCCATGCCGCTGCCCGGTCTTTCCTGCATCATCAGGTCCGCAGCATGGTCGGCTGCCTCAAGCTGGTCGGCGCTGGCACCTGGCCTCAGGAACGCATCGCCGAGGCGCTGGCCGCGCGGGACCGCAACGCTTTGGGGCTTAACGCGCCCCCCAATGGCCTCTACTTTGTCGAGGCAACCTACCCTGATCTGAGAGAGGAACCACAATGACCACCACCGGAAAGCAGCTCTTCACCACCCTCACCGCCGACGGCAAGCTGACGCTCGAAGTCGCGGAGAGCACCTTCCCCGAACCCAAGGGCAATCAGGTGCTGGTCAAGATGGAAGCCGCGCCGATCAACCCTTCCGACCTCGCAATCCTCACCTCTGCGGCCGATTTCGAGACCGCCGACTATAGCCCCGGCAAGGTCGTCGCGACCATGTCCGAGCCGTTTCTGACCGGGAACAAGGGCCGTCACGGCCAGCGCCTGCCCGCCGGCAATGAAGGTGCGGGCACGGTGATCGCGACCGGGGACAGCGACATGGCCAAGGCGCTGATGGGCGCGCGCGTCGCCTGCGTTCCGGGCAATGCCTTCAGCCAATATGCCCTTGCCGACGCGATGATGTGCCTGCCGCTGGGCGAGCACTCTTCCGAAACCGGTGCCTCCAGCTTCGTGAACCCGATGACCGCGCTGGGCTTTGTCGAGACCGCCAAGATGGAAGGCCATTCGGCAATTATCCAATTGGCCGCCGCCTCAAACCTTGTGCAGATGCTCAACCGAGTCTGTATCGAGGACGGGATGACGCTCATCA
>JBJTTE010000342.1:0-4945 GCA_046080005.1 Erythrobacter sp. | reverse complement strand
CCTTCCTCTACGCCGCCGCCGCCATGCTCATGATCCGCCGATTGGCACGCTCTGAATGACTTTCGAAACCGACTCTAAGGAAGCGTAAAGACGGGCATGTGTGTTCATGCCACGGGAAATTACGGAGGAATGGTTAGTTTCTGGTTCGCCGTGTTAGGGAAACGCGAAATCGTCGGGATACCAATGCCTATTCATTTGGCTAGAGCGCTTTCCAGTCAGGTGGAATCACCTGACGGTTCGGACAATGCGTCAAATCAGAAATCTAGAGCGGTTGATCCGGTGCAATCGGATCGGAAACCGCTCTAGATAGCGAAGAGGTTCTCCGGGTTAGCGAACGCCTTGAATTCAAGCGCATTGCCTGAAGGGTCGCGCAGGAACATCGTGGCCTGTTCGCCCGGCTGGCCCTTGAAGCGGATGGTCGGCGCGATCACGAATTCGCAGCCGCCAGCGCTGAGTCGCTCGGCCAGCGCCTCCCATTCCGCCATCGCCAGCACCAGACCGAAATGCGGCACCGGCACGCCATGCCCGTCGACATGGTTGCTTGCTCGGTCTCCGGCCTGCCCCGGTGCAAGGTGAGTGACGATCTGATGGCCGTGAAAATCGAAATCGACCCACTCGTCCGACGAGCGCCCTTCCGGGCAGCCCATCACCGCGCCATAAAAGCGGCGGGCTTCGGCGAGATCGTCGACCGGAAAGGCAAGATGGAACGGGGGCAGGCTCATGGTTGCGGCTTCCTTGCTTGGCTGTGTCCGGACCCGTTCAGCCTCGACAGCATCAGTATGAATTCCTAGAGCGCACCGCAAGCAGTCCCGGCAAGGTGGAGCAGGCGGACATGAAACTCATCATCGGCAACAAGAACTATTCAAGCTGGAGCTTGCGCGGTTGGCTTGCGGTCAAGCAGTCGGGCCTGCGCTTCGAGGAGCTGACTGTGCCGATCATGGGCGAGGAGTGGGATCGGCTGAAGCAGGACATGGGCGAGGTCCAGCCCTCCAGCGGCAAGGTGCCGATCCTGTGGGATGGCGAGGCCGTGGCGTGGGATAGCCTCGCGATCCTCGAATACCTCGCCGACAAGGTCGCACGCGAGCGGTTCTGGCCCAAGGATCAGACCGCACGGGCGATGGCGCGGGCGATGGTGGCCGAGATGCACTCAGGCTATCAAAGCCTGCGCCGCGAACTGCCAATGAATATCCGCCGCCGGATGGACCTGCCGGGCGTATCGGACGCGACCCGCCATGATATCGTCCGTATCCTCGGGTTGTGGGCCGAAGCGCGCGCCCGCCACGGCAGCGCTGGGCCTTACCTGTTCGGCACCTTCGGCGCGGCGGATATCTTCTACGCCCCGGTCGTGACGCGGTTCGATACCTATGGGATTGGGGTCCCGGGCTTTGCGCAGGCCTACATGCAGGCCATCCGCGAACATGACTGGATGCGCGAATGGATCAGCGCGGCCGAGGACGAGCTGTGGGTGATCGAACAATATGAACTGGCCCCGTGAAATGGCCGTGTTTCAGGGCAAGCGCTTTTCCGCGTAGCGCGACCCGTCCTTGCGCGCATAACCCTCCGCATCGAAGACCATGTCGATATCGGAGTATTCGCCGCTATCGGCTTCGGGCGGGCCCGCGCTGATCGCTACAAAGACGCAAGGCTCCTCGGTGCGGTTGTGGAGATGATGGCCGTTGGCCTCGCCCGCCGGAAAGGCCAGCACGTCGCCCGGCCCCACCGCAGTCTCGCCATGATCGTCGATCAGCACCGCATGGCCCGCGATCATCACCACCAGCTCGTCCTGCCCGCGATGCCAGTGGCGCTGCGATGAAAAGCCACCGGGCGCCAGCATGACGTGGGTCGCGCCCATCTGCGTGAGACCCGCAGCCGGTGCCAGCCGGCGATACCAGCGCCGCGGCATCGAACGGAGCCGGATAGCCGGTCGCATTGGTCTGCGGAATGGCGTCAAGATCAAGCTTGGGCATTGCTGGAAACTCCTGCTAGGCAGGGACGCATGCGTGATCCGCTCGCCCTTGCCAAGCGCCTGACTGATCGCATTGCGCAAGCTGCGCTGGTTGTGGATGTGGCGGATTAACAGCCGCTGCGGCGGACGGGAGCGAGAATGGACCGCAAGCTTACCCTTTATATCCTGACCGGCATGGTGCTGGGCGTGGTGGTGGGCCAGGTGCTCAACCAGAGCGTGCCTGCCGATGTGATCAAGGGATCGATCGCGCCGTGGTTCAAGCTGCTCTCGGACATCTTCCTCAATCTCATCAAGATGCTGGTCGCGCCGCTGGTGCTCTCGACCATCGTCGTCGGCATTGCCCACATGGGCGACAGCGCGGCATTGGGCCGTATTGGCGTGCGGGCGCTGACATGGTTCATCACCGCAAGCCTCGTGTCGATTGGCCTTGGGCTGGTGCTGGTCAATCTTTTCCAGCCCGGCGTCGGCGCGCCGATCCCCGACGTTGCCGCTGCGACTGCGGCGGTGGGCGAGGTCAAGGAATTGAAGGCGACCGAGTTTATCCTCTCGATCTTCCCCAAGAACGCGGTCGACGCGCTGGCGACCAACAATATCCTCCAGATCCTCGTTTTCTCGATCTTTGCCGGGGTTGCGCTCTCGGCCATTGGCGAGAAGGGCGCAGCGCTGGTCAAGGGCTCGGATGCGCTTGCCGAGATGATGCTGCAGATCACCGGCTATGTGATGCGCTTTGCCCCCTTTGCAGTGTTCGGCGCGCTCGCGAACGTCGTCGCGGCGAGCGGCCTGGCGATCCTCAGTACCTATCTTGAACTGCTGCTCGAGTTCTATTTCTCGCTGGTGCTGCTGTGGGTGATCCTGCTCTCGACCGGCGCGCTGTTCCTCGGCGCGCGCACCTGGACCCTGATCCGCTACATTCGTCAGCCGCTGATGATCGCGTTTTCGACCGCCTCGTCGGAAGCCGCGCTGCCCAAGCTGTTCGAACAGCTCGACCGCTTTGGCGTGCCGCGACGGATTTCAGGCTTCATGCTGCCGCTGGGCTATTCGTTCAATCTCGATGCCTCGATGATGTATATGAGCTTTGCGACGATCTTCATCGCGCAGGCCTATGGCATTGATCTGAGCATCGGCACGCAGATCATGATCCTCCTGACGCTGATGATCTCGTCGAAGGGCATTGCCGCCGTACCGCGCGCGTCACTGGTGGTCATCACCGGCACGCTGGCGATGTTCGGGCTGCCGGCGGAGGGCGTGGCGATTATCCTCGCGATCGACCAATTCCTCGACATGGGCCGCACCGCAACCAATGTCGTCGGCAATGCCGTAGCGACGGCGGTGATCACCAAGTGGGAAGGGATGCTCGAGATCGAAGAGCCCGACTATGTCGAGCACCCCCACGCCCCTGCCCACACCGCCGCCGATGGCCGAGCCGGGCTGGAGCTTGATGAGAGCAATTTTGAGGAAACCAAGAGCTGAGCTTGATGCGGCGCGTGACGCGCCCTCACTCTTTCGCCTTCTTCACATATTCCACCGGCACAAATTCGCCCAGCGCGCAGCCCGCGCCGCGCTGAAGGAAACCGCCGAAGTTCCGCAAGGAATAGACGATCTGCTGGGTGCAAAGCTGGTCGATCGAATTTTCGTAAGTGATTGCGCGGTCGAGCGTCAGGCCGATGCAGCGGTTGGGCAAGATGCTGCGATAGACCGTGCCGCCGCGCATTTCGAAATCGATCACCTGATCGGAGCGCACGACGCTCTGGCGCACGCGGGCCTGACTGATGCAGTTCTGCCCTGGGCCTGTCACCTTGGCTTCGGGCGCTGCGGCAATCGCAGCTGCCGAACGCGCGGCGGTGATCTCTGGATCGCTCGGCGCGCAGGCGACGAGGATGGCAAGTGGGCTGACAAGCAGTAGGGCGGGGAGCAGGCGGGCGGTCATGGGATCTCTCTTTGGCAGTCAAGCGCCATGAAACCCCTGACGCTTGAACTGCGCCTTAATCCGCGCTGGCCTTAGGGGCACATGCGGCCTTCGGCTTGGCTTTCGCCTTCGGCTTGGGCGCATCCGGATCGAGCACCTTGGCCTTGAAACTGCACAGGTCCACCACCTTGCAGCGCCAGCATTCCGGCGTGCGCGCTTTGCAGACATAGCGCCCATGGAGGATCATCCAGTGGTGCGAATCCCGCCGGAATGGCTGAGGCACCCGCTTTTCGAGCTTGGCTTCGACATGATCCGGGGTCTTGCCCTTGGCCATGCCGGTGCGGTTGCCGAGGCGGAAGATGTGGGTGTCGACCGCGAAGGTCTCTTGCCCGAACCAGCAATTGAGCACCACATTGGCGGTCTTGCGCCCGACCCCGGGCAAGCGGGTAAGCGCATCGCGGCTATCGGGGACCTCGCCGCCGTGCTCGGCGATCAATATCTCCGACAGCGCGATGACGTTCTTCGCCTTGGCATTGAACAGACCGATGGTCTTGATGTGCTGCTTGAGCCCTTCCTCACCCAGCGCGACCATCTGCTGCGGGGTCTCGACCTTCGCGAACAGCGCGCGGGTCGCCTTGTTGACGCCGACGTCGGTGGCCTGTGCTGAGAGCGTGACCGCCACCAGCAGCTGATAGGCATTGCCATAGGCAAGCTCGGTCTGGGGCGAAGGGTTGTCCTCGGCCAGACGGCGGAAAAACTCGAAAATCTGGTCCTTTGTCATGAGGCAGGGATCATGGGGCGGGGATCATGGCGCGGACGGGCCCGCTTTGGGATGCGCTGCCTTCCACTCCATTGCCATCAGCGCGCGCTTCTCGACTGATGGATGCGTGTATAACAGCGCCTCCTGAAGCGCGGAGGGGCGCGCGTAGCGGTATTCGGCCGTCTTGATCAGGGCTGAGGCCAAGGCATCGGGCTCGTTCACGGTCTCGAGCGAATATTGGTCAGCCTCGACCTCGCCGATGCGGGTCAGGGTATTGGTGAGCGGCGTGACCAGCAGCCCGAGCACCGATCCC
>JBJTTE010000341.1:0-5938 GCA_046080005.1 Erythrobacter sp. | reverse complement strand
CGCGAAACTTTGCGCGGGCGAGGCGTTGTTCGAAAGAGGGGGCTTCGGTCATGCCTCTCACCTAGCCACAGGCTTGCGCCGCTTCAACTCGCAATGCGCAGGCCACAGTGTTAGCGAAGCGCGATGCGCCCCGAGGCTCTCAATCCGCTTTTCGCCGAAATCACCGCGCTTGATGGTGTCGGCCCCAAGCTGATGAAGCCTTTGGAGAAGCTCGGCCTCGCGCGGGTCAAGGATGTCGCCTATCACCTGCCCGAGCGCTTTGTCAGCCGCCGTGCGGTAGCCGATCTCGATTCGGCGAGCGAGGGCGAGCAGGTCATCATAGCGCTCACCGCGGTCGAACATCGCAGCCCGCGCGCCGGAAGCCGCGGGCCATACCGGGTGCTGGCGCAGGACGCTGCCGGCAACATTTGCGCGCTGACATGGTTCGGCAAGGCTGCCTTTTCGGCGAAGAAGCTGGTTCCGGTCGGCGAGCGGCGCTGGGTGGCGGGCCGGCTTGATCGCTATGGCGACATGCTCCAGATCGTCCATCCCGATCACATCGAGGCGGAAAGCGCAGCGCACATGGCGCGCCTGTCAGAGCCGGTCTATCGCCTGTCCGAGGGGCTCACACAGCCGCGTGTCGCCGGGTTGGTCGAACAGGCGCTGGCACGGCTGCCGCAGCTTCCTGAATGGATCGAACCCGGCCAGTTGGAGCGTTCAGGCTGGCCGATGTGGCATGCTGCGCTCAGGCTCGGCCACGAAAGCACCGATGCCAAGGCCCGCGACCGACTCGCCTATGACGAATTGCTGGCAAACAGCCTTGCACTCCTGCTGGTCAAAGCGGACGGGCGGCGGCGCAAGGGACAGGCGCTCGTAGGCGACGGCGGCTTGCGCGCACAGTTACGTCTGCCCTTTGCGCTGACTGGCGCGCAGCGGCGCTCGATCACCGAGATCGAGGGCGATATGGCGCAGGAAGCGCCGATGCTCCGTCTGCTGCAAGGCGACGTTGGCGCGGGCAAGACCGTGGTCGCGCTCAATGCCATGCTGATCGCGGCTGAGGCAGGTCGGCAGGCTGCGCTGCTCGCGCCAACCGAGATCCTTGCCCGCCAGCACTTTGAGACACTTCGCCAGATGCTCGGTCCGACGGGTGTGGAGATCGCCTTGCTGACAGGGCGCGCCAAGGGACGTGAGCGCGAGTCGATCCTGATGGGACTGCTGGATGGCTCGATTCAGCTGCTGGTCGGCACCCATGCGATCTTTCAGGACACGGTCAATTACCGCGATTTGGGCCTGGTGGTCATCGACGAGCAGCACCGCTTTGGGGTGGCGCAGCGGCTTGCTCTTGCCGCCAAAGGGCGCCGTGCGCCGCACACGCTGGCGATGACCGCGACCCCGATCCCGCGCTCGCTGACGCTCGCACAATATGGCGAAATGGATGTCAGTCGGCTCGACGAGCTCCCCCCCGGACGGCAAGCGATCGATACGCGCGTGGTGCCGATGGAGCGGATCGAGGAGGTGGTCGCGGGGGTGGAGCGCCACTTGGCCAGTGGGCAACAGGCCTATTGGGTGTGCCCCATGGTCCGCGAGCTCGACGGTGCGCCTGATATGGCTGACATCGCTGCGGCCGAGGCGCGCTATGCTGCCCTGCACCAGCGGTTCGGCGAAGCGGTGGTGCTGGTTCACGGCCAGCTGCGTCCCGACATCAAGGATGCGGCAATGGACCGCTTCGCCAGCGGACAGGCGCGGCTATTGGTCGCCACCACGGTGATCGAGGTGGGGGTGGATGTCCCTTCGGCCACGCTGATGGTGATCGAGCAGGCCGAGCGCTTCGGCTTGGCCCAGCTCCATCAGCTCAGAGGCCGGGTCGGGCGGGGGGCTGAAAAGAGCACCTGCCTGTTGCTGCGCGGGCCTGCCTTGTCCGAGACTGGCCGCGCGCGGCTTGCCCTGATGCGCGAGACGCAGGACGGTTTCAGGATTGCCGAGGAAGACCTTGCGCTGCGCGGTGGCGGCGAGCTGCTTGGTACCCGCCAGTCAGGTGAAGCGGCGTTTCGTATCGCCGATCTCGAGCAGATGCAGCGCCTTTTGCCCATCGCCCATGGGGATGCCCGGCTGCTGATGGAACGTGATGGCGGGCTGACTTCCCCGCGCGGTGAGGCGGCCCGATTGCTGCTCTATCTGTTTGAGCGGGATTGGGGCGTGCAACTGCTGCGCGGTGGCTAGATCAGGCGCGAAAGACACTGGCTTCGCGTTGCAACCGGTCGATCCAAGCGTCGACCCCAAGGCTGATTGTAAACAAGGCCGCTTCAAAGTCGGCCATTTCGCCATAATAGGGATCGGCCACGCCTTGCCCTTCTCTCCCATGGACAAGGTCCAAGAGCATCGACAGCTTTGCGGTCGCATCGCGGGGTGCCTTGGCCCGCAGACCTTCGAGATTGGCACGGTCCATCGCGATGATATGGTCGAAGCGGTAAAAGTCATTCCGCTCGACCTGCCGCGCAGATTGGCCGGAGATATTGATGCCGTGGCTGCTGGCGATGGAAATGGCGTGCGGATCAGGTCGTCCACCGACGTGATAAGCTGCGGTTCCCGCCGAGTCGATCACGCACGGCAGACCCCGTTCCTGCGCCGCCGCATGGAACATGCCCTCTGCTATCGGTGATCGGCAAATATTGCCGAGACACACAAACAGCACCCTAACGTTATGCTCGATCCCTCCGTGCCTCGTGGCGCGCTATTACAAATGCGAGGGACTGTCAAGCGACTATCTTATTGGTTTCATGCGATAAATGCAGCTTGCATAAGAACCTGCAGGTATTGCGAGCGTCAGCGCGCGCTGGTGCGGCCCAGGCAGCGGCAGCCGGAAGCGGCGAGGTGCTTGCCAAAACCTCCTCGGTGATCCGGCGGATATTGACCTTGGCTTTGAGCCGCGCTCCGAGCAGCGCCGTGCCCGAGACCTTGCGTTGCACGAACAGCGTCTCGATCGGTGGGAAATCCCAAGTATCCTTGTCCTGCGCAATCGCCCAGCCTTCATCGCGTAGCAGCGGGATGAAGGCGCGGTCGCCAAAGTCGAACGGCGCATCCGCGCGCATTTCATTGATGACGATATCGATCATCCGACCCACCCGTTCAGAATGCTTCTCGGCGACAATCGGCATCATGAACCCCGCCTCGATCGTCGCTTGCAAGACCTCGTCAGCGTTCCCTTGCAAACCGGCCAGCAGCATCCTGCGATAGCCATTGGCGACCGTCGGATCGACCGGACGACAGGCCCCGAAATCGAGCAGCACAATCTCGCCCGTCTCGCGCCGATAGCGGAAATTGGCGAAGTTCGGATCGGTCTGCATCACGCCGAAGTCGAACAATTCGCGCGCCACCAGCCGGATCAGCTTGGCGAAAAGCTCATCGCGGCGCTCGGGTGGTTCATTGCCCAGCTCCTCGATCGAGACACCCTCTTCAAAGCTCATCGCGAGGATTGAGCCGCGGGTCAGGCCTTCATGCAAGCGCGGCACCACAAAGCCAGGAGTGCCCGCGAGCTGTTCGCGATAGAGCGCCATCTGCGCCCCTTCGCGCTGGTAATCGGCTTCTTCATGGAGCTGCTGCTTGGCCGCTGCCATCAGCTTGCCCATCTCCAGCTCGGGAGGGGCAAAACCCGCCACCTTCAGCAGGGTCATGACATTATCGACGTCGCTGTCGATTGACTTGGCGACCCCGGGATATTGCACCTTGATCGCGAGCTCCTCGCCGTCGCGGGTAAGCGCCTTGTGGACCTGTCCGATGCTGGCGGCAGCGATGGGACGCGGGTTGAACCAGCGGAACTGCTTGCGCCAGTCCGGACCCCATTCGGTCCGCAGCACCTGATCGAGCTGCCGGGTCGGCATGAAATTGGCCTGATCGCGCAAAGTCGCGAGGATTTTCGAGAGTTCGTCGGGCAAGAAATCGCCGGCATCCAGGCTGATCATCTGCCCCATCTTCATCGCCGCGCCGCGCAGGTGCGAGAGGCGGTCGGTCATCCGCTGGACATTGCCGGGGGTCAAGATGAGGTCGCGGGCCGAAATGCCTTCGCCGCTTGCCAGCCGGCGGGCGCCCTCGGCAACCATGCCGCCAGCCACGCCGCCCACCAGCCGACCGAAAGTGCCCAGCCGGGCAATGCGACCCGCAGGCACCGCACGCTGGCGGCTCCGGTCATCGGAGTGCTTATCGAGATCGGGAATATCGTCGTCGGCCACGGGGCTGGGGTTCCGGTTGCGAGATGCTTGAGGTGGCAACGGCTCGGGCTGCCGGGTGTTCCTTCGCGAAGTCGTGCCGGTTCAGCTGATGCACAAGCCGCCATCGACCGGAAGGCATTGTCCGGTGATGTAATCCGCATGCGCTGAGGCAAAAAACACCGCCAGGCCTTCAAGCCCGGCATGATCGCCCGGGCGCCGCAGCGGAATGCGCTTGGCCATCCATTCGCCGAAGCGCGGATCGGCCTTGGCGGTGATGTCGGTCTCGTAATAGCCGAAAAGCAGCGCATTGGCGGTGATACCATACCGCGCCAATTCGAAGGCGGCAGCGCGGGTCAGGCCGTTCAGGGCGGCCTTGGAGGCGGCATAGTCGGACGAGCGGTTAACCCCCATGATCGACTGACCTGATGAGGTCGCGATCAGTTTGCCGCCCGCATCGCCAGCCTTGGCGCGCTCGATCATGTGGCGTGTCACGTGCTTGTAGACCAGCGCCGCCCCGCGCGCATTGACCGCTAGCGTATGATCCCAGCCTTCGACCGTGATGTCGGGGATCGCCGTGCCTGCGCCGGGTATGCCGGCATTGGCGAAGCAGCTGTCGATACGGCCAAATGCAGCGGTTGTTGCTGCCATTGCCGCGATAATAGCTTCCTCATGCGCCACGTCGCTGGCGAGGGCAATCACCTCTCCCTTGCCCAGTGGCGTCAGTTCAGCACGGGCAGCGGCATTCTTTTCGGCATTGCGCGCCCAGATCGCGACATTCGCGCCAGCCTTGGCGAGCCCCCGCGCCATCGCCAGGCCCAGCCCGCCATTGCCTCCGGTAACGATGGCGGTGCGGCCAGTGAGATCGAACAGCGACATGGCGCCAAGGAGTGGCGCAAACCCGGTGGTAGTGCAAGCCGGACGGGAACCGAGGCGTGGCCTTGCGACTTGAGGCGGGATGGACGGAGAAACTTCGCTTACACCCGCAGCGCGAGTGCTCGGTTACGCCGGGCTGCTCCCACAGATCCTTTGCATTGCGCTCGTCGTGATCGGCCATGAGTGGCGTTATGCCGCACTGGCCGGGGGTTTTGCCTATGCGGCGGCGATCTTCAGCTTTCTGGGCGGCGTGTGGTGGGGGCAGGCCGTGCAGAGCGCGCAAACTGGCCGACCTGCGACCACCGGTGCCTATGTCCTGGCGGTGATGCCGAGCCTCATCGCCGTTGCGCTGTTCCTGCCGTGGTCATTTGGCTGGGAGTGGCCCGGCCCGGCGCTGCTCTATCTGGGGGCATTGCTGCTCGGCTCGCCGTTGGTCGACCGCGCGCTGGGCTTTGCGCGGGCCGATTTCCTGCGGCTGCGCTGGCACCTCTCGATCGGCCTCGGCACGCTCACCATCGCGCTTGGCCTGATGGCCGCTCAGGTGCTCTGAACAGCGCCTCTGGGCAAGCGTCACAGCCGCGCGTTTGCGATGAATTAACCAACCTATCCTAGGGAGAAAGGTGAATTCCCCCCTTGGGATAGCGCGCTTGTTTAAGGATACTTTTCAGTCACTGGCCGACAGGATGGGCCAAGCGTTCGGCACTGGCGGCGGCCAGCCTGCTGTCCCCATGACACAAATTTCGGGCCGCTCGGGTGCAGTCCTCCTTCGCCGTAAGCGCACCAAAGTGGTGCTCATGGCGCTCTTGCTGGGTGTGATCTCCGCCGCGATTGAACTGCCGCTTCCGCTCGAAGATGCCTACCGGGCGGCGCGCGCGGAACTG
>JBJTTE010000340.1:0-4630 GCA_046080005.1 Erythrobacter sp. | reverse complement strand
CGTAGCTGTTGCACCTGCAAGCCGGCGATATCGACGCCATCGAGCAATATGCGTCCGGCATCAGGATCGTAAAAGCGCAGCAACAAGCGGATCAGGGTTGATTTGCCCACGCCGTTTTCCCCGGTCAGCGCAACAATCTCTCCCGGTGCAATCGCGAGGTTGACCGATTCGAGCACCGTGGGCCGACCCGGGTAGGCAAAGTCGACGTTCTCAAAGACAATCGCGCCCGTCGCTCTTTCGATCGTGCCGAGCTGATTGTAACCCGGCTCGGTCTTCTTGGTGAAGACCGCCTCCAGCCGGGCCAAAGTACCCTTGGACATCTGGAAACTGCCATAGGTATCGACTAGCTCGCCCATCGGCCTGGTGAGCAGCGCGGCGTAAAGCAAGAACGCAAACAGCTCTGCCGGGGTGCGGCTGCCTTCAGCCATGTTAGGTGTCCCAAGTACCAAGAATCCAATCGCCGCAAGCGCCGCGACGACGGTGACAATCTGACTGATAAACCCGATCATGTGCGATTGCCCAACATTGAGCATCCGCGCCTTCTCAACCGCCATATGATAGCGGCGACGGTGGAAGTCCTCGGTCGCGAACGCCTTGATTGCGGGCAGCATTTCCAGATCGCTTTCAGCGATCGACATCACGTCGGCTTCAGCCCTTTGCACCTTGCGTGCGATAATGCGCAAGCGTCGCCCCACCAGCTTCATCGCAATGTAGAACAACCCAACCAGCACAGGAACAAACAGCGCCAACACCGGATCAAGCAGGAACAACGGCAAAATTGCGCCCGCAGCGGTCAAAAGGATCGAGGGTACTTGAGCCAAGGTGGCGGTCAGAAAGTCACTAAGGTCGGAGACTTCGTAAGTCATGAGCGCGAGCAGATCCCCGCTCTTTCTGCGATCATGGAATGAGATCGGCATGCCTTGCAGCCTGTCATAGGCTTCCGCCCGGAGCTGTGCGAGGATGCGGCCGGATGCAGCGGCGGACAGAAAATGCACAATGATGTTGATCGCGGTCAGTAACAAAAGCGTGCCGACAAGGAGCGCAATGGTGACGGCAAGATCGATGGTTGCATCGCCGAACACCCCAGCAAGGAACTGTCCCGCCAACCAAGGGATCGCAAGTGTCGTAGTAGATGAGAGACCCGCCATAAGGGCGATCACGATGAGCTCAGGCAAAAAAGGTCGAGCACGCGAGAGCAGGAAGTAGAAGTTCAAGACTTATGCCCCTGCCGTTCCGGAGCATGGCGCAACTGGTGAGCAGCACCGCGCGTGCTGAGGCCCAGCACACGGGTCATTGCGCCTGCATAGCGGAGCAGCTGGAGCAAGGCGGTCGGCTAGCGCGCTTGATCTGGAAACCGCTTCACGAGCTGCTCGCGCGGAGCGAAAAGCGCTGCGCTGAGCAGCTTGATGCGGGTCGCCATGCTTTCCGCCGCAAGCAGGTCAGCCCTCATGTCCTTGATGCGGTCGAAACTGCGGATGTATTCCATTACCGATGAACGTCCCGAGGTCGGTAGCAGGCAGTCGGGAAACCCGCTCGGTAAAGCGAGGCCAATGTCACGATGCGCCCCTGCGAGAACGGCATGGACGATCCCGCCAATGTCGCGCTCAGCACAGATCGTTGCCAGCTGCTCCCAGTCCTCAGGGGCAAAGCTCGCAATCATGTGGTGATAGTCGACCGCCCAGATCAGTCGTCTCCCCCCGACCACACGATTATCTTCTACCAAATAGCCGCGCGTTTCATGCCAGAACTGGTTGATGGAAGCGTGCACCAGCATGGTCACGCGGTCTGGCGCCGCAGCGTTCGGTGAAAGACGCGGCAAAGGTCGCATCCCAGACCAGTAACCTTCAGGTCGCAAAACCTTCTGGATTACGGGGCGATCAGCGGGATGCCAGTGGAGATCAAGCGTGTGCAACATCCCAAGACCGCAATCAATGTCCCAGCTCTCCTGAAAATAGAGCCCGCGCGCGGCATCCGGACTTATCCAGCGCAGCTTGCGCAAACATGCGCGCGTCTGCGCCAAATCCTCCGGGTGGACGAGCAGATCGGTGTCGCCCCTCCGGCGCATCGCTGGATCGGCGTAATGCAAATAGGCTAAAGCTGATCCCTTTAGCACGATCGACGGAATACCCTGCTCGGCCAGTGCTTCGATCACATCTGCGATCTTCGGGACGTGAAGCTCCTCCCAAAGACCAGATAGACGAGCCAGCTGCTCCAGCTTCCTTATGACTGGTTGAGGCCAGTTGTATTTCTCCAGGCGATGCTCAGCGAGTAGCAGTCCGATCCCGTGAAATTCGGCTCGTTCGATTATGATCTGGCTAAAGTCGTCCGCTGGTATTGCGATGGCGCCAGATCCGGCAAGGGGCCATGGTGGTATGGCTTCGCCAGCGAGGGCCGCGCGCACGCAGGAAGCGAGATAGAAATCGACAGCTTGCCCAGTTTGCTCGGGCAGTCCGGGCTGCGTCTGGGGCGGTATCATGCCATTTCTCTTGCGTCATAATCGCAAGTTTTGCCAGCCCTGTTCAAGGGCATGCTGGTAGCGGCAAAACCAACCTTGAGAACTGTTGACGATCCCCGAGATTGCTGCAATGCCGCGCCCGGTCGCAGGCCAAACTGCATTAGGGGGTTTAGGTGACTTTTGCGACCTGCGGCAAGACCCGGCGAGGCATTATCTTGGCAGGCGGTTCCGGCACCCGCCTCTATCCACTTACGCGTGGCGTGTCGAAGCAGCTGATGCCCATCTACGACAAGCCGATGATCTATTACCCAATGAGTACGCTCATGCTCGCTGGCATCCGCGATATTCTGATCATCACCACCCCAGAGGACGCAGCGCAGTTCCAGCGGGTTCTCGGAGATGGGGCGGACTTCGGCGTGTCTCTTTCTTATGAGGTTCAGCCCCGGCCGGAAGGTTTGGCCCAGGCCTTCCATATCGGCGCCGACTTTGTCCGTGGCGGACCAAGCGCACTCATTCTCGGCGACAACATTTTCTACGGACACGGCCTGCCGAACCTTCTCGAAAGCGCCGACGCACACGAAGCCGGAGCGACGGTTTTCGCTTACCGCGTCAATGATCCGCGGGCCTTCGGCGTCGTCGAGTTTGATAACGAAGGCAGGGCTGTATCGATCGAGGAAAAACCAAAGGTTCCCAAATCCAACCATGCCGTGACTGGGCTCTATTTCTACGATGACACGGTGGCTGATCGCGCCCGTGACCTTTCGCCATCTGCACGCGGGGAGCTCGAGATAACCGACTTGAACCGGCTCTATCTGGATGAAGGGAAAATGTCGGTCCAAATCATGGGGCGCGGCTTTGCCTGGCTCGATACCGGCACCCATGCCTCCTTACTGGACGCGGCGACTTATGTGCGGATCACCGAGGAGCGGCAGGGACTGAAGATCTGCTGCCCCGAGGAAATTGCCTGGCGCAAGGGCTTTATCACTGCCGACCAGCTACGTGAAATCGCCGAGCCGCTGCGCAGGTCTGGCTATGGCGAATACCTGCTCAAACTGCTCGATAGCCCGGTGCTTCCATGAATATCATTGAGACCGATCTGTCGGGCGTGCTGATTATCGAACCGCGGGTGTTTGGCGATCAGCGGGGTTTCTTTCTTGAGACTTGGAACGCCGCTGCCTTTGCCGCGGCAGGCCTCGACCTGACTTTCGTACAGGATAATCATAGCCGCTCGCAGAGGGGGGTCTTACGAGGCCTGCATTTCCAGAACCCAAGTCCGCAGGGCAAGCTAGTGCGGGTCACGCGCGGGGCGGTGTTCGATGTTGCAGTCGATCTCAGGGCCTCCTCAGCGAGCTTTGGTCAATGGGTCGGGGTGGAACTGAGCGCCGCAAACCAGCGGATGTTGTGGGTCCCTGAAGGCTTCGCGCATGGCTTCCTCACGCTCGAGAATGACACTGATTTTTTATACAAATGCACCGCGCTTTACGCACCGCAATCAGAGCACACGCTCGCGTGGAACGATCCGACGGTAAGCGTCGAATGGCCATTGGCTCAGCTTGATCCAGTCATTTCGGAGAAGGACACGCGTGGGCTTGCGCTAGCGGACGTGCCGGTGTTCGCATGAGAGTGCTGATTACCGGAGCCAACGGCCAACTTGGCGGGGCGTTGCAGCGCACCGCGCCCGCATGGGCGGATGTGAATGCGATTGATGTCGAGGATGTCGATCTCATCGATGCGCCAATGCTGACCGCTCGTTTGGTGGTCGAGGCGCCCGATCTGGTCATCAACGCTGCCGCCTACACTGCGGTCGACAAGGCCGAGAGCGACGAGGAGCGGGCCCGTGCGATCAATGCCGACGCGGTTGGCGTGTTGGTCGAGGCAATGGCCGAAACTGGCGGCAGGGTTGTCCACGTTTCGACCGATTATGTCTTCGACGGTGCCGCCTCTTCACCCTATTCGCCCGGCGCACCACGCGACCCACAATCTGCCTATGGGCGAACCAAGGCGGCGGGCGAGGATAAACTGCGCCCCGTAGATCTGCTGGTGCGCACCGCGTGGGTCTATGAAGCGGGCGGGGCGAACTTCGTGCGAACCATGATCCGTCTGATGAAGGAGCGTGACGAACTGCGCGTTGTCGCCGATCAGGTCGGCGCGCCGACCTGGGCCACCGGCCTAGCC
>JBJTTE010000339.1:0-2667 GCA_046080005.1 Erythrobacter sp. | reverse complement strand
CGCGCTCCTCGATCGGCTGACCCACCATGTCAGCATCCTTGAGATGAACGGCGAGAGCTATCGTCTGGCCCAAAGCCAGGCGCGCAAAGCACGCCCCAAACCCTGACAGAAACGACCATCCGGGTGTTGGCGAACACCACCCCGGCTCCGCCCTCGCGGCGCTCGCCAACACCCGGATCAACTGGCCTACTTTTGCGCCGCCCAATGGACGAATTTTACTCCGCCGTTGACATTTTTTGGGGGGTCAAACAGGGGTCTAACCCTGGTCTGGCGGTGGTCTGGAGCGCGCTATCACCGCGCCACTACCGGCCTGAAACGCGCCCGCCTCAGCGCAGTGCGGCAAAGGCTCCCGCCGCCGCAACCGCAAGCATGGTCAGCACCACGCGGGTGCGGCGGTCCGAGCGGCGGCCCTCCCAGCGTTCCTCGTCAATCCACCACTTGCCCTGCCCGTTGGTCCTGAGCACATCCGCGCCCTTCAACCGCTCGAATGCGCGCTGCCGGCTTGGCGTGCCCGGCGCATAGGGGATCGCATCAGCCATGCTGACCGCACCTGCATCAAAGAAATGCCGCGCCACCCGCCGTTCGGCCAGCGGTCTCACCGGCGGCAAGGCCATCCTCAGATGAACTCGAGCTTGTCGACGAGGTAGAACTTTTCGCCCGAAGGCACGGTCACCTCGATCTCGTCACCGACAACCTTGCCGATCAGCGCGCGCGCGAGCGGCGAGTTATAGCTGATGCGGCCCTTGTTCGCGTCCGCCTCGGTCTGGCCAACGATCTGGTAGCGCACCGGCTTGTCGTTCTCGTCGAGCAGCGTCACGGTCGCGCCAAAGATGATCTTCTCGCCCGACAGCGTGGTCGGATCGATAATCTGCGCGCGGGTGACCTTGTCCTCGAGATCGGCAATCTGCGCCTCGACTTGGCCCTGCCGTTCCTTCGCCGCGTGATATTCCGCATTTTCCGACAGATCGCCGTGGGCGCGCGCTTCCTCGATCGCCTCAACGATCCGGGGGCGTTCCTCGCGCAGCACTTTGAGGTCAGCGGTGAGCCGCTCGTAACCCTCGGCCAGCATCGGGACCTTTTCCTTCGTCGCCATCTTTCGTATCTTCCAGTCTGGTTCCTGAGGCCTTGCCCCTGACATGCGAAAGAGAACCTTTGCGCCGTCCCATCAGCACGACGTCAGTCTCTATCAATTTCGGGGAGGGTGTCAGTTATATTGCATAATAGTCCTGCATCGAGCGGACTTCAAGCTGGTCTGGCCGGATCGCAGAAATCGCCTCCGCGGCGGCCACCGATGCCGTGGCCGTGGTATAATAGGGCACCTTGCCCGCCAAGGCCGCTTGGCGAATCGATTTGGAATCGAGCAGCGATTGCCAACCTTCGGTGGTGTTGAAGATCAAGGCGACCTCGCCGTCGATGATCTTGTCGACGATGTGGGGCTGGCCTTCGGCAACCTTGTTGATCCGCTCGACCGCGAGACCCTGCTCGGCGAGATAGCTCTGCGTGCCTCCGGTCGCGATGACGTGAAAACCGTGGTCGATCAGCCGCCGCACAGCCGGGACAATCACCGACTTGTCGGTGCCCTTGACCGATACGAACAGCGTGCCTGATTGCGGCGGCACCATCCCCGCGCCCAGCTGCGACTTGAGGTAGGCCGCTTCAAAACCGGCATCGATCCCCATCACCTCGCCGGTCGACTTCATTTCGGGGCTGAGCACCGGATCAGCGCCGGGGAAGCGCGCAAAGGGGAACACCGCTTCCTTGACCGCCATATAGGGCAGATCGCGCTTGAACGGCGGGAAGTTCGCCAGCGGCTCGCCTGCCATCACCCGCGCGGCGATCTTGGCCACAGGCTGGCCGATGGCCTTGGCGACGAAGGGCACGGTGCGCGAGGCGCGCGGGTTGACCTCGATGAGGTAGACCGTGTCGTCCTTGACCGCGAACTGGATGTTCATCAGGCCCTTCACACCCAGCGCAAAGGCGAGCGCTTCGGCCTGACGCTCCATTTCGGCGATGATTTCAGGCGGGAGGCTATAGGGCGGCAGGGTGCAGGCGCTGTCCCCGGAGTGGACGCCCGCTTCCTCGATATGCTGCATCACGCCTGCGATGCGCACCTCGGTGCCGTCGCACAGCGCATCGACATCGCATTCGATCGCATCACGCAGATATTGGTCGATCAGCACCGGACTGTCGCCCGAGACATTCACGGCGGTGGCGATGTAGCTATCGAGCTGCGCGACGGAATCGACAATTTCCATCGCCCGCCCGCCGAGCACATAGGAGGGGCGCAGCAGCACCGGATAGCCGATCCGCGCCGCCACAGCAGCGGCTTCGTCACGGCTGCGGGCAATGCCGTTTTCAGGCTGCTTGAGCTTCAGCTTGCTGACCAGCTTGGCGAAACGCTCACGGTCTTCGGCAAGATCAATCGCGTCAGGCGGGGTGCCGAGGATCGGGATGCCGGCATCCTCAAGCGCCTGCGCGAGCTTCAATGGGGTCTGGCCACCAAATTGGACGATCACACCCAGCAGGTCGCCCCGCGACTGTTCGACCCGCAGGATTTCGAGCACGTCTTCGTCGGTCAGCGGTTCGAAATAGAGCCGGTCCGAGGTGTCGTAATCGGTGGAGACGGTCTCTGGGTTGCAGTTGACCATGATCGTCTCGAAGCCTGCT
>JBJTTE010000338.1:0-11804 GCA_046080005.1 Erythrobacter sp. | reverse complement strand
CGCGAGATGGCGGCGGACAACAAGCTGCTCGGCAATTTCGACCTGATCGGGATACCGCCCGCTCCGCGCGGTGTGCCGCAGATCGAAGTGAACTTTGATATTGACGCCAATGGCATCGTCTCGGTCGCCGCGAAGGACAAGGGCACCGGCAAGGAACAGACGATCAAGATCCAGGCTTCGGGCGGCCTTTCGGACAACGACATCGACCAGATGGTCAAGGATGCCGAGAAGTTCGCCGATGAAGACAAGAAGCGCCGGGCTGCCGCAGAGGCGCGCAATCAGGCCGACAGCCTTGTCCACGCGACCGAAAAGCAGCTGGAAGAACACGGTGACAAGATCGACGCCGCGCTCAAGAGCGAGGTCTCGGACGCCATTGCTGCGGTCAAGACAGCGCTTGAAGGCGGCGACGCCGATGACATCAACGCCAAGGCGCAGGCCTTGACTCAGTCCGCCATGAAGATGGGCCAGCAGATCTACGAGGCCCAGCAGGCCGCCGGACCCGATGGCGAGGCGCAGGCTGCAGGTGAAGCGGCTGCCGATGAGGACGTCGTTGACGCCGAGTTCTCCGAGGTTGACGAAGACAAGAAGGGCTAAGGCCCCGATGCAACCCACTGCCCCGCCGCTTCGACCGGATCTTACCTCCGGCGCGGCGAGGGGCATTGGTGACGGGGATTAGGTCAGATCATGTCCAGCGCCCAGATCGATTACTACGCCACGCTTGAATGTTCCCGCGATGCTGACGGGGCGACGCTCAAGAGCGCCTATCGCAAGCTGGCGATGAAGTTCCACCCGGACCGCAATCCGGGCGATACCGGGGCCGAAGCCAAGTTCAAGGCGATCAACGAGGCCTATGACTGCCTCAAGGATCCCCAGAAACGCGCGGCCTATGATCGTTATGGCCACGAAGCCTTCACCCAAGGGATGAGCGGTGGCGCGGGCGGCGGCGGGCCGTTTGGCGGCGGTTTCGGCGGCGGGCGCGGCGATTTTGCCGATATCGGCGATATCTTTGAGACAATCTTCGGCAGCGCTTTTGGTGGCGGCGGTGGTGGGCAGCGCCAGCAATCCCGTCGCGGCGCGGACCTGCGCTATGATATGCAGGTCAGTCTCGAAGACGCTTTTCACGGCAAGTCGACCGAAATCGAGATTGAAGTCAGCCAGATCTGCGACGCCTGCGACGGCAGTGGGGCAACGCCCGGCACCTCTGAACGCCAGTGCAACCTGTGCAATGGAAGAGGCACAGTGCGCGCCAAGCAAGGCCTGTTCGTAATTGAGCGACCTTGCCCCGCCTGCAATGGCCGCGGCACGGTGATTGAGGACCCCTGCCGCGTCTGCAAGGGCGAAGGGCGGGTCGACAAGGTCCAGACCTTGGCAGTCGACATTCCCGCTGGCGTTGACACGGGCACCCGCATCCGTCTGCAAGGCAAGGGCGAGGCCGGGCAGCGCGGCGCGCCTCCCGGTGATCTATACATTTTCCTTCATGTAAAGCCGCATGCCGTTTTCGAACGTGAGGGCACCACGCTTGCCACACGTGTGCCGGTAAGCTTCACTACGGCAGCGCTTGGCGGTTATGTCGAGATCCCGGATCTCGACGGATCGACCAATCGGCTCGAAATTCCGGTGGGCATCCAGTCAGGCAAGCAGCTGCGCATCCGCGGAGCCGGCATGCCCGTGTTGCAAGGGCGCGGGCGCGGCGATCTGATCGCGGAAATAATGGTCGAAACCCCTACGAAACTCAGCCGCCGCCAGAAGGAGCTGCTGGAGGAGTTCAAGGCAACCGAGACAGGCGATGAATGTCCCGAAAGCCGCAGTTTCTTTGCCAAACTCAAGGACGCATTTGGCGGCTAAGGCGGGCACCTTGTGCGCGTCTCAGCTGCGTCGCGCATCCTCTTGATCGGCCTCGGCCAATTCCGGCAATGACTCGCATGCCTCTTAGTAGTATCTTCTCGTGCGAGAGGTAAGGCAATGGAACACGGCGTTCTCGGCAAGCGAGCGTTCCTAAAGGCGAGCGCGGCGCTTGCGGCTTTGGGCCTTGCCAACCAAGCCAGCGGTCAGGAGCGTCGCCTGTTTGGGGTAAAGGTTCCCGGCCAGATCGCCCACCTGTTACCGGCCAAACCGTTCGAATACGCGAGCTTGGCCGAATCGATCATCACGCTCGAAAAGGAAGCGGACGGGAAGCGCCTTCCCCAATCGAGCCTTACGCCAAAATCCCTATCGCCGATTGCTGCGCTCGACGACACGATCTACCAGATCGTGCTTCCTCGCCTCGTGGCGCTGATCGACCGGACTGAGGCGCTCGACCTTGGTTTGGCCGAGAAAGCGGGGGGGTTACTGGCCCAATTGCACCAGACCCAACACGAATTGCCTGAAGTCTTTCGGGTCAGCATGCTTCGGCCTGCACCTTCGGATCGGCGCGGCTGGTTGCGACAGGTGGCCTTTCAGGTGGAGCCCGGTGCGGCGCAGGAGGATATCCCGATGGTCTCGGGTGAAGTGGTGCAGCCAATGCCTGCACCCCCCTCAGCCGAGGACCCTGCTAGCGCGATGCCCGACATCGCGCCCGGCGAAGACTCCGATGCCCCGCTCAGCCGCGCCAGAACCTTCGATCCTCTGCGCGGCGAATATCGGCGCATGTTCAAGAGCCTTTCGGTTCGTCCGGAACGCAGTGAAGCGGTCGATTTTCACATCGCAATGATCCGCAAGTCACGTGACCGCTATGAACGCACCGAGGCGCGAACGGGCGTGCCATGGTACTTTATCGCGGTGACCCACGCGCTCGAATCGAGCTTTAACTTCCGGGCGCATCTCCACAATGGCGATTTCCCGCTGTCGGCCAGAACCCGCCAAGTGCCGACCGGACGCCCACGGGTGTGGCTGCCGCCTTCAGACTGGGAATCGAGCGCGATCGATGCGCTCAACCTGCTTGGCTATACCAGCCAAACCGACTGGGGTCTGGAACGAACGCTGTTCCGGCTCGAAGCCTATAACGGCTTCGGCTACCGGCGCTTGGGGGTGCCGACACCCTATCTGTGGAGCTTCTCGCAACATTATGATCGCGGTAAATTCGTGGCCGACGGGAAGTTCAATAACACCGCTCGGTCACAGCAATGCGGCGCAGCGGTGATGCTGAAGATGCTTGATCTGGCCGGAGACATCCGTTGGAGCGATAGCGTCTAGCGCGTTCTAGCCCATTCGCTCACGCACCTCGAGCCGCACCTGATTGAGCAGCCCGCGCTGGCAGCGTCCCGCGCTTTCTTCCTCGTCCAGCACTGCCAGAAAAACCGCACGCTTGGCAGCGCGTAGGGCTTCGCCCGAAATACCGGTGGTGACGCTCGATGCGACCAGATCGATCATCCGTTCGGCCCCATGCAGCCTGCCCCACAGGTAATCATTCTCGCGGTAATCGCGGCTGAAGAAGGCACCGAAATTGTAGAACTCGATCCCCCGAAGCGTCGCCACTGTCCCGCCCTCGCGGATACTGAGTGCATCGTCAGGTGAGATGCGGTCAATCTTGACCGGGTTGAATTCGTCGAGACCATCGCCGCGGGACAAGGGCATGGTTGCGACATCATAGAAGGGAAAGCCAAGATAAGTCAGCAGCATCCGCCGCTTGAGCGGCTTCGGCATATCCTCAAGCGCGTCGATCAGCAGCTCTTCTGCCGCAAGGTCGGTCTCGGGAAGCAGGCGCGTTGTGGCGAGGAAGTCCAGCACCGCCCCCGGTGCCTCCACCGCACTCCTAGCTAGCTCACGAAACCGCGCCGAATGAGGGACGTCCTCGTCGGCATGGTAGTACAGCGCGAGGATCTGGTAGAGCCGGTCGCGCGCACGGTCGAGCGCTTCCTCGGGAATGGCAGGGTCAAGTTCCCAATCGCGCGCCAGCTTGCGTGACAGAAGTTGCAACCGGCGGATGCGAAAACCCGTGTCATGGGCGCGGAAGAAGGCGATCGCCGACATTGTCGCCCCGCCTTGCGTATCGGTCAGCTGGCCGAGCCCGCGCGCTTCCAAATGGCTGCGCAGGGCTTGCACCAGGGGCGCGGGGTCGGCCTGCGCTTTCCCCGCGGCTTTGAGCATGAGCCGGGCAAGTGAAAGCAGAATTCCCTCGAACTTGGTCAAGGCATAGGCACCAAAGGCATAGCCTGCACGCTCGGCGGCAGCCTGCTGCGCCTTGGCGCGCCATCCGGCGAGGCGCTTGGGGGTGGGGCGATCAAGCAGGAAGGTATAGCCGAACAGTTTTTCGACCGCGCGATCAATGTCGCCCTGCAAGTCCATGATGATGCGTTTGAGCCGCGCGGCATCGTGCGATTGCTGCGCGATCCGCTCGAGGTCATCGCGGATCGGTTGTTCGCGCTGGATGGTCGAGAGCGAGCCGAAGATTGCGCCAAAGAAGCCGACCTCGCGGCTGCGCGTGCCGGGGTCGGGGCTACGGCCATCGGGGCGCGGATCGAGATAGACGAAGCGGCGATCAACCTCACGCTCAGCCGGACGACCGTGAAGCGCGCCGAGCGCTGCGCCGAAGGGCGCGTTGACCAGAACCGCCCCATCGATCAGCGCAACGTCGCCTATCGTGCCGCGCGCAACATGGGCTGGCATGATGCGCGAAAGGAACGCACCCCGGCTAGCCCAATGGTGACCTTCTGCGGCAGCGAGCGCATCAATCTCGTCGAGCATCAGCGGCGGAAAGGCGCCGGGGAAGCTCGCCGTGGCCCGTGCCGCGAGCACCAGTTCAAGCGGATCGGCAAGAACCGTGTCGTTTCCCTCACCCACCCGCGCGCGGAAAGTCACCGGAAGGCGATGCTCGGTTTCCTCGACCTGCGCTGGCGAGTTAAGCCGCAAAGTCTCAGCATGCCCGCGAAAATCGGTGACGGTCACCGCAAGGTCAATCGGATAGCCTTCAGGCAACAAGGGGATACCATCACCCTCCGCTGCCATCTTGACCAGGGCTTCATAGAGCATCGCCGAAAACCGCGCGCCCGAGAACGGCGGGCTGAACCAGCGGCCGCGCACCAGACGCGAAACCTTGGCACGCACCTCAGCGCGGGTTTCAGGCGAAACCGTTGCGCTCACCGCATTGCCGGGGCGCGAGAGAAACCACTCGGCAATCGGCTGGGCCCACAGCTTGCCATAGCGCCACATGGGCTCGGCATCAGGATCAGTCAGCTCGCTGACATCAGCATTACTCAGCCACAGATCGGTAAGCGGCTCTAGGCTGTGTCCGGCATGGATCGCCTGGGCAAGGAACACCGCGTTGATCCCGCCTGCACTCGCGCCGGTCAGAACATCGGGAAGCACCCGCAGCTTGAGCCCATGATCGCGTTCGATCGACCTCAAGAAATCACGATAGGCGGCCGCCACGCCCGCAAGCGGGACCGCTGCTGGGTGGTGGAACGCGCGGCTGGGTCGGGCAAGGTGCCACACCTCCTTCGTGACCCCGTGCATGTAGACCGCCAGGCTGACCCCGCCATAACAGACCAAAGCAAGGCGCAATTCCTTCTGGCGCATGGACATCATCTAGCGGGGAAGATGGCCCGGATGCAATTGCGTTCAGTATCTGTTCTCGTTATTGGACACGCGTATGGCCAAAACCAAACGTCGCTATGTCTGCCAGGAATGTGGCTCGGTCTCGCATCGCTGGCAGGGCCAGTGCGGCGATTGCGGGGCGTGGAACAGCCTGGTTGAGGACGTGCCGGCGACGGTGTTCTCGCAGAAGCACGACCTTTCGAGCGGAGGCAGGGCGGTCGCTTTCGAACCGCTCAATGCGCCCACCCAGTTACCCGTGCGCAAATCGACCGGGCTTGCCGAGTTTGACCGGGCGCTTGGCGGAGGGCTTGTACCGGGCTCTGCGGTGCTGCTCGGCGGCGATCCGGGGATCGGCAAGTCGACGCTGTTGCTCCAGACCGCTGCGACGATCGCGCGCGGCGGGAATGATGTGGTCTATGTCAGCGGCGAGGAGGCGGCTGGGCAGGTGCGGCTGCGCGCCGCGCGCATGGGCGTTGCCGATTCGCCGATTCGGCTCGCCTCGGCAACCTCGGTGCGCGATATTCTGACGACCTTGGGACAGTATGAGCCGCCGGTACTGCTGGTGATCGATTCGATCCAGACCATGCATTCCGACACCATCGAGGGCGCGCCGGGCACCGTTAGTCAGGTGCGTGGCTGCGCGCTCGAGTTGATCCGCTATGCCAAGGAAACGGGCTGCGCGCTGGTGTTGGTCGGCCACGTTACCAAGGACGGCACCATCGCTGGCCCGCGCGTGCTCGAGCACATGGTCGATGTCGTCATGAGCTTCGAGGGCGAGCGCTCGCACCAATACCGAATTCTGCGCGCGCTCAAGAACCGGTTCGGCGCGGTGGACGAGATTGGCGTGTTCGCGATGGCCAATGAAGGACTCGAGGAGGTCGCCAACCCATCGCTGTTGTTCCTGTCAGGCCGCGAGACGCCGCTGGCTGGCAGCGCGGTGTTCCCTGCCCTGGAAGGCACGCGCCCCGTGCTGGTCGAGATCCAAGCCCTGATCGTGCGCCTGCAGTCGGGCGCAACCCCGCGCCGTGCGGTGGTGGGCTGGGACAGCGGGCGCTTGGCGATGCTGCTGGCGGTGCTCGAAAGCCGCTGTGGCCTCAATTTTTCCTCGGCGGAGGTCTACCTCAATATCGCCGGGGGCTTCCGCCTCACCGATCCGGCCGCCGATCTTGCGGTCGCCGCTGCCTTGGTCTCCGCGCTTGCCGACCGCGCCCTGCCGGACAAGACTGCATGGTTCGGTGAGGTCAGCCTTGCGGGCGAGATCCGCCCCGTGGCGCACGCCCCTCTGCGGCTGCGCGAGGCGGCAAAGCTTGGCTTTGCGCGCTGTTATGGACCAGTTGGCGCGGCGGCGGGCGGGGGAGGGGCCGAGTATCGCGGACTTGCTGCACTCGCGAACGTCGTTGACCAGGTCATGGGCAGCGCATAATTCTGCCGATCCATGGTCGGTCTGGACATCATCATTGCCGTTATCGTCGGTCTCGCTGCGATTGTCGGGTTTATGCGCGGGCTGGTGCGGGAAGTGCTCAGCCTCGCCTTGTTGATCGTGGCGGCTTTTGCCTTGCACTTTCTTCACCTTACGCTGACCGATGGTCTACGCAATTTTTACTACACCGAGCCCGGCGTGTCGCTCCTGACTGCGCTAGCACTCTTGCTGATCCCTTTTGCTGCGCTCAAGGCAATGATCGGCAATCCGGGCAGTGCCTCTGAGGGTAGGTTTGTCGAGGCCATCGACCGGGTCATCGGCTTTGGCGTTGGCGGCGTCAAAGGCGCGCTGCTCGCGGTTTTTGGCTTTGCGCTGCTGGTCACCGGATTCGACGGAAAGTGGGGCTATGATGGCCGCCCGCAATGGATCACCGATGCGCGCACCTATGCCGGAGCCGATGCCTTTTCGCGCAAGCTGCTGCCGGAGATCGCGATGCGGCAAGAGCGGTTGCGTCTCGAGGCCAAAGAGCGCGCTGCGGTCAAGGCTAGGCTGGGGAAGTAATTGCCAGTGACCACCCGCGTTTCTGCAAAGCTTTACTCACCGGCACTGCTTGGCCTGGCGATAAGGCTTGCAGAATTCCCTCTGACCGATGATTTCCCGCTGCGCGCCGAAGCCCGCTCGCGCAGCTGCGGTAGCAGCATCGCAATTGGGCTTGGGTTGGGCGATGAGGGGCTCGTTTCAGGCGTGGGAATGCACGTGAGCGCCTGCGCGATCGGACAGGCCTCGGCCGCCTTGCTGGCGCAATCGATCGGCGGCAGGAGTCCGGAAAGCATCGCTTTGGCGAGCGAAGGCCTTGCGGCGTGGCTGGCAGGCGAGGGCAACCTTCCGCTGTGGCCCGATATCGCCGCACTTGTTCCTGCGCGTGATCATCCGGGGCGCCATGGTGCGCTCCTATTGCCGTGGAAGGCGGCCTGCGAGGCGCTTTCAAGCCGCGGCCCTGCGCGCTAGGGACGTCAGCCATGAGTTCGCCGCCGCGCGATTTAGAGGATAGGACAAACATGGCAGAGGCGCAGGCGCTCGCGGACCGTGAGCCGAGCGAACAGGAAATCCGTCTGGTGATCGGCGCGTCGAGCGCTGGCACGATCTTCGAGTGGTATGATTTCTTCATCTACGGCACGCTCGCATACATCCTCAAGGATGCCTTCTATGCGACTGATAACGAGACGCTGGGGCTGCTGCTGGTGTGGTCCACATTCGCAGTGGGCTTTGCCTTCCGCCCGCTGGGGGCCGTGCTCTTCGGCTTTCTTGGGGACAGGCTGGGGCGCAAATATACTTTTCTCGTGACCGTCACGCTGATGGGGATTGCGACCGCCGGGGTCGGCTTGATTCCCACGGTCGATAGCATCGGCATGGCCGCGCCGATCATCGTCATTCTGTTGCGCGTCATCCAGGGCCTTGCGCTCGGCGGCGAATATGGCGGCGCGGCGATCTATGTCGCCGAGCACGCTCCGCCCGAAAAGCGCGGCTTTTACACCAGCTTCATTCAGGCCAGCGTTGTCGGCGGCTTCGTGCTCTCGATTGTCGTGGTACTGAGCTGCCGCGCGCTGATCCCGGCCGAGGCCTTCGCCGCCTGGGGCTGGCGCGTGCCTTTCCTGCTCTCGATCATCCTGCTCGTGATCTCGCTGTGGATGCGCCTCAAGCTGTCCGAAAGCCCAGTGTTCAAGGCGATGAAGGAGGCAGGCGAGACTTCGGGCAATCCCTTCGTCGAAAGCTTCACCTATCCCGGCAACCACAAGCGCATCTTCGTCGCGCTGTTCGGCGTCACCGGCATCCTGACAACGGTCTGGTATACAAGCTTTTTCTCGGCGATGAGCTTTTTGCGCGGGCCGATGAATGTGGCTGACTTGACAGTCGAGTTGGTGCTGCTGGTCTCGGGCCTGATCGTGATGGGTTTCTATGTGCTTGTCGGCAAGTGGTCGGACCGGGTGGGGCGCAAACTGCCGATCATGATCGGGTCAGTGCTGACTCTGGTGCTGCTGTTCCCGCTGTTTTGGCTCTTGGGCAGCCTCGCCAATCTCGGCATTGCCGAGGCGGCCACCCGCGCGCCCGTGGTGGTGAGCGGTCCGGCCTGCGAGACCGATCCCTTTGCCGAACTGTCGAAACGCGAGCAGACCGATTGTGGCAAGTTGCTTGAGACCCTGACCGCATCGGGCGTGCCCTATACGCTGACCGCCGGTCCGACGGTCGGCTTGACCATCGGGGGTCAGGGCGTCGCAGTTGATCCTGTCTGGTTCACGGACGGCGCAGCACGCAAGGCCGGCATCCAGGGGGCCCTTTCCGAATACGGTTTTGACTTCAGTAAGCAGCAACCCCCGGTTGCCAATGTGATCGGCATTGTCGCCATCCTCCTCGCCCTTGGTGGCCTCTCGGCACTGACTTATGGTTCGGTCGCTGCGCTGCTCAGCGAAATGTTCCCGCCGCGCATTCGCTATTCATCGATGTCTATCCCTTACCACATTGGCGCAGGCTACCTTGGTGGCTTCCTGCCACTGATCGCCAGTGTGATCGTGGCGCGCACTGGCGATATCTACTCTGGCTTTTGGTACACTTGGGCCGTGGTCGCGTTCGGACTGGTGGTGGCATGGTGGGGCCTGCCCGGCGGCCCACCCCGAGACTTTGCCGATGAATGACGCAGGATCGGATCGAAAGTGCGCGGAAAGCAGCCTGCCTCTGCCCCCTCCTACCCTGCGCTTGACCATCGATCGCGAGGCGCTTGCGGCCAATTGGCGGGCGCTTGACCAGCTGTCAGGAGGGGCAAAAGCAGGGGCAGCGGTCAAGGCCAACGCCTATGGCCTAGGGGTTGCGACCTGCGTGCCGGTGCTGCGCGATGCCGGATGCGAGACCTTCTTTGTCGCGCATTGGAGCGAGGTTGCGAGCGTGATCGCACACGTGCCAGGCCCGCAAGTGGCTGTTTTGCATGGGGTCTTGGACCCCGAGGAATGCGCCTATGCGCGTGCGATCGGCGCGATCCCGGTGATCAATTCGCTGGAGCAGGCCGGACTTTGGACCGCAACCGGTGGGGGACTATGCCACCTGATGGTCGATACCGGCATCAACCGCCTCGGCATCGCCATGGCCGAAGCAAGCGATCCGCGCATCGCAGCGCTAGAGATTGACATCCTGATGAGCCATCTTGCCAGCGCTGACGAGAAAACCGCGATGAATCGGATGCAGGCAGAACTGCTTGGCGAGGTGGCTGAAACCATTCCACATCAGCGCCTTAGTCTCGCCAATAGTGCGGGGATCGCGCTGGGCGAAGTTTTCGCCTGTGACATTACACGCCCCGGCCTTGCGCTCTATGGCGGAGTTCCCCGCCCGGAGCTCGCCGAGATCATCCGTCCCGTGGCGAAAGTCGAGGCCCGCCTGCTCCAATGCCGCAATCTCGCGCCAGGCGAAGGCGTGGGCTATAACGCCGTCTTCATCGCATCCACCCATATGCGCGTCGGGACGGTTGCGATCGGCTACGCCGATGGCTTCCTACGCAGCCGTGGTCCGCGCAATGCCTTGTGGCACGATGGCCGGCGGCTTGCCGTGCTTGGCAAGGTATCGATGGACATGGTAGTGGTCGATCTGGCCGAGGCCCCTGATCTTGGCACGGGTGCTTGGCTTGAAGTGCCGTGGGACATTGCCGATCCTTCCCAGCAGAATGCGCTTTCAAGCTATGAGATGCTGACTGTGATTGGCCCGCGTCTGCACCATAGGGGATAGGCCCGCGCGAGGTTGTTGCACCGCACTATGTGCAGGTGCTAAGGTGACCTGTCGTATCAAAGCACAAGGTCACAGCGGCAATGGTCAAGGGAAAGGCGGCGTCGGGCGAAGCAGGGGACGCCATCGTTATCAAGAAATACGCCAACCGGCGGCTCTATGATACTGCGTCCTCAAGCTACATCACGCTTGAAGACCTTGCGAAAATGGTGCGCGAGAATGTCGAGTTTCAGGTGCTCGATGCCAAGACCGGCGATGACATCACGCATTCGATCCTGACCCAGATCATCATGGATGAGGAGGCCAATGGCGGTCAAATGCTGCCGGTGAGCTTTCTGCGGCAGCTGATCGGCATGTATGGCAATTCGATGCAGGCCATGATGCCCTCCTATCTTGAGGCCAGCATGGCCAATTTCCGCGAGAACCAGGCCAAGATCCGCGAAGCCTTTGACAAGGGCATCAGTGCCACGCCCTTCGCGGCGATCCATGAAACCAATATGGCGATGATGCGTGCGGCTGCCGATGTGTTCATGCCAGGGATCGGCAAGTCGAAAGAAACGCCGAAAGCCTCCGTTCCTCCCACTGATACCCGCGACGAGCTGGCCCAGTTGCGCGACCAGATGGCGGCCATACAAAAGAAGCTGGACGAGCTCAGCAAATAACGAGAAAGCGCGGCGCGCCAGCGGCAACAGCCGCAATCGTTCAAGCAGGAACCCCATCCGTGTCCCAGATCCGCCACGCGCTCACAGTCAAGCGCGAAGACGACTTTGCCAAATGGTATCAGGAGGTCATCTCCGCCGCGGACCTTGCTGAGGAATCCGGCGTACGCGGCTGCATGGTGATCAAGCCGTGGGGCTACGGCATCTGGGAACGTATCCAGCGGCTGATGGACGACCGCATCAAGGCGGCAGGGGTGCAGAATTGCTACTTCCCGCTGTTCATCCCGCTCGCCAACTTCACGCGCGAGGCCGAGCATGTCGAGGGATTCGCCAAGGAGATGGCGGTCGTTACCCACCACCGGCTGATCGCCGACGGGAAGGGCGGGCTGATCCCCGATCCCGAAGCCAAGCTGGAAGAACCTTTGGTGGTGCGCCCGACCTCCGAGACG
>JBJTTE010000337.1:0-9796 GCA_046080005.1 Erythrobacter sp. | reverse complement strand
GACCAGCTCGGGCCGGGCGACGGCGGCGCTGTTTACCGCAACCTTGTCTGCCCCCGCCAACAGCAGCGCGCGCGCATCCTCGGCGCTGCGCACCCCGCCGCCCACGGTGAGCGGCATGAAACACACCTCGGCCGTGCGTCGCACCATGTCGAGCAGCGTCCTGCGCCCTTCATGACTGGCGGAGATATCGAGAAAGCACAACTCGTCGGCCCCTGCCGCATCATAGGCGCGCGCCTGTTGGACCGGATCGCCCGCGTCCTTCAAATCGACGAAGTTGACGCCCTTGACGACGCGGCCATCGGCGACGTCGAGACAGGGGATTACGCGGATGCGGACGGTCATGCAGTATCCTGTCGTAGGTAGGGTTCGGACAGGTAGCGGTATTCTTGTTCAACGAAGTTCATGGTGAGATCGGGTTCGGACTCGATCCGCCACTCGCCCTCATTAGCGAGTCCTTCAATTGTTGTCAGAAACCCGTCGCGCAGGTGGAAGCCGATCCAGAAGCCCTCCGGCATCTCGGGGCAATCACCGGTGACCCCGCCAACGAAGCTCCAAGGCTGGTCGAAACGCAGGGGTTGGGCGTGTTCCGAGTAATGCAAGGTCGTGTAAAAACCGACCCCTGTGTAGTCGCGCTCCCGCTTCTCGACCAGCTTCAGGTGGTCGGCAATCGGCTTCAGGACATCGTGCGTACCCGAGAAAAGGAGCGCGGCGCGATCTTCGATCAAGGCTTGGAAGTCGGTCATGCGACGCGCGCCCCCATCGCGATCGCCGCAGCCAGATCGAGCCGCCCCTCATACAGCGCCCGCCCCGTGATCACCCCTTCGATCCCCTCGTGCGCATGGAGCGAGAGGATATGGATGTCGTCGAGCCCCTTCACCCCGCCACTGGCGATCACCGGGATATCGACGCGGCGGGCGAGGTCGACGGTCGCCTCGATGTTTACGCCCTCGAGCAGGCCATCACGGCCAATGTCGGTGAACAGCAGCGAGGCAACGCCTGCATCCTCGAAACGGCGGGCAAGATCGGTGACGGGGACGTCGGAGACTTCCGCCCAGCCCTCGGTCGCGACCATGCCGTCCTTCGCGTCGACCGCGACGACGATCCCGCCCTCCCACTCGCGGGCCATGTCCTTCACGAATTCGGGGTTCTTGAGCGCCGCCGAACCCATCACCACCCGCGCGACGCCGAGGTTGAACCACCCCTCGACCGCCGCTGCATCGCGGATGCCGCCGCCCAATTGGACGTAGCCGGGGAAGGCCGCGACAATCGCTTCCACCGCCGCGCGGTTGCGGCTTTCACCCGCAAAGCTGCCGTCCAGATCGACCACATGGAGGTGCTCTGCTCCCGCTTCGGCGAAGATCAGCGCCTGGGCTGCCGGATCATCGCCATAGATCGTGGCCCGGGCCATGTCGCCTTCGGCAAGGCGGACGACCTGTCCGCCCTTCAAGTCGATGGCGGGGAAAATGATCAAGGATACCACTCCAAGAAGCGCCGGAGCGTGGCGAGCCCATAAGACTGGCTCTTCTCCGGGTGAAACTGCACGCCGAGAATGTTGTCGCGGGCGACTGCAGCGACCAGCCCCTCGCCGTGATCGGTCATCGCCGCAACGTGATGCGGATCCGTCGCGGCAAAGTGATAGGAGTGGAGAAAATAGGCCTCTCCCTCCTCGATCACCGCAGACCCGCGTGCATGAGGCAGCATGGCGACATCGTTCCAGCCCATGTGCGGCACCTTGATGGCAGGGTCAGTCGGCTCGATCAGCCGCACCTCGCCGGGCACCCAGCCGAGGCCCGCGGTCTCCCCATGCTCCAGCCCGCGGTCGGCCAGCAATTGCATCCCGACGCAAATGCCAAGGAACGGCGCACCGCCCACGTGGACGCGCTCGGTCATCGCCTCGACCATATGCGGAATGCGATTGAGGCCCTGCGCGCAGGCCTTGAAACTGCCGACCCCCGGCAGAACGATCCGGTCCGCGGCGCGCACCACGAAGGGATCGGCGGTGACAGTGACTTCTGCACCTGCTGCCTTGAGCGCGTTGTGGACAGAGTGAAGGTTGCCGGCCCCGTAGTCGACGAGGGCCACCACCTCAGCCATTGAATGCCTCAAGTCCCGGAAAGGCGAAACGCGGTGTCCACTGGATGATGCTCAGATCGGCTAGCTGGTGGAGCATGAAGGGGTCGCTCGCCAGAAGCGCCTTGGCCTCGGCAAGGCTCGCTGTCTTGACGAAGATCAGCCCACCATCGCGTGGTTCGCGCGGACCCCAGGCAAGGAAATGCCCGGCTTCATGGCCAGCTTGCAGCCACGCGATGTGATCCGCCAGCACTGCATCGATCCGCTCGATCGGCGCGGTGTAGGTGAGCGAGGCGATAAAGATACTAGCCACCGAGTTGTCCCTTCGTGCTTGGGATCGCCTCACCCTTGCGCGGGTCGCGTTCCACTGCCTGCCGCATCGCGCGGGCGAAGCCCTTGTAAAGGCTCTCGCAAATATGGTGATTATTGGTGCCATAGAGCAGCTCCATATGGAGCGTGATCCCGGTCGCCTGCGAGACCGAATGGAACCAGTGTTCAATCAGCTCGGTGTCCCATTCCCCCAGCCGTTCCTGCGTGAACTTCGCTTTCCAAACCAGATAGGGCCGACCGGAAATGTCGAGCGCCACGCGGCTCAGGGTCTCGTCCATCGGCGAATAGGCCGCGCCGTACCGCCCGATCCCGGCCTTGTCACCGAGCGCCTGCGCCATCGCCTGCCCCAACGCAATCGCCGAATCCTCGGTGGTATGGTGCTGGTCGACGTGCAGGTCGCCTGCAACCTTCATCGTCACATCGATCAGCGAATGGCGGCTGAACTGTTCAACCATATGGTCGAGAAAGCCGATCCCGGTGGAAACGTCATAGGCGCCGGTACCGTCGAGGTTGACGGCGATGGCGATCTTGGTCTCGGTCGTGTTGCGTTCTACCGAGCCGGTGCGGGCGGGGGTGCTGGCCATGCCCCGCGCTATAATCGGCTTGGCCCGCATGACAAGCGCGGCGCGCATGTGCTTGCTATCCCCTGTCAATCATCACTGGGCCAGCGGCAAGGGCTTGACCAAGCGCCCGCCTGCCGTCACCAACTGTCAGGCAATGAGTACAGACACGCCTGACAGCCTGATCCCCTACGATGAAATCGTACAGGAGGCCCTGCGCGCTGTGGTTGGCCGGGTGCTCGGCTCGATTGTCAGCGGCGGTGGCACCCTGCCGGGCGCGCATCATTTCTACATCACCTTCAAGACCGCGGCCCCCGGTGTATCGATTCCGCAGCATTTGCGTGAGCGCTTTCCCGACGAGATGACCATCGTCCTCCAGAACAAGTTTTGGGATCTTGAAGTCGCGCCAGCAGGCTTTTCGGTCAGCCTCACATTCAATCAGGTCCCGGCCAAGCTGACGATCCCCTTTGCGGCGATCACGGCCTTCGTCGATCCGGCTGTAGATTTTGGTCTCCAGTTCCAGGCCGCGGTCGACGAGCTTGCCCCTGAAGCCCATGAGGATGCGGAAAACGACGGGTCAGACGGCGATCCTGACGGCTCGAACGTGGTCTCGATCGATTTCGGTCGCAAGAAGTAAGCAGCATGGCGCGGGGCAAGCGGGCAGCCAGCAGGACTCGCGAGCCAGCGAACCCAGCCACTGCAAATGCGGTTGACCCCATAGGCGATAGCGAACCAACTGGCCTCGCTGGTCTGCCGCTGCCAAGCCCGCGCGCCGCAACCAATCTGGTAATCGCCGATATTGTCCTGCGCGCCGCCGGAGGCCTGCTGCGCGACCGGATGGAAAAGGGCATGCTGATCAAGAGCTATGATGCCGCCAAGGCCGAGAAGCTGGTTGAAGGCCGCGGGTTGGCGACCAGTGCGGCGCTTTGGGGGGCAAGCCACCTTGCCCGCCGCTCCCCGATCGGCCTGGCGGTGGTGGCTGGCGGCCTTGCAGCCAAGGTCTTCTATGATCGCGGCAAGCGGCTCGAACAAAAGCGTCGCGCGCGCAAGCCGACCGAGCCCGGGTCCTGATCGCGGCTTGATTTACCGGCCTGCGTTGGTGCAACGGAGCCTATGGGCGACTCCTCAGATACTCTCGCTGATCAGCTCCACCGCCGGGGCCTGATGTTCATCCTGTCTTCGCCCTCGGGCGCAGGCAAGACGACGCTGTCGCGGATGCTGCTTGAGCGGGATAACGCAATCAAACTCTCGGTTTCGGCCACCACCCGCCCACCGCGGCCGGGCGAGGTGAACGGCGAGCATTACCACTTCGTCAGCTCCGAACGCTTCCAGCAGATGATCGACGAGGATGATTTCTACGAGTGGGCCGAGGTCTTCGGCCATCGCTATGGCACGCCCAAGGGGATCATACGTGCAGCGCTGAAACAGGGCCAGGACTTCCTGTTCGATATCGACTGGCAGGGCACCCAGCAGCTCTACCAGAAGGATCAGCAAGACGTGGTGCGGGTATTCATCCTGCCGCCGTCGATCGAGGAGCTCCGCCGCCGCTTAACCAAGCGCGCCACTGATAGCCCCGAGGTCATCGCCGCCCGTATGGAGCGCGCCCGCGCCGAGATCAGCCACTGGGATGGCTATGACTATGTCATCATCAATGACAGGATCGAGCAGTGCTTCAATTCTGTCTGCGCGATCCTTGAAGCCGAGCGGATCAAGCGCGCGCGCCAGACCGGGCTGATCCCGTTTGTGCGCGGCCTGATGAGCTAAGACCTTTACCGGATCAGGCGTTCTCACCGAATTCGGCCAGCACCTGAAGATAGGCGGGATCCCGAACCAGCAGCGCACGCCCGTCGCGCGCGACAATGCCCTGCGCCTCCCAGTCAGAGATCAGGCGGCTGACATTTTCCCGCGCCAGCCCGGCAAAAGCGCCAAGGTCGCTCTGGCTCGGGTCATAGCGCAAGCGGCCATCGCTGCGCTCGGTATCGATCAGCCGAACCAGCGCCCGCGCCAGACGCGGCGCCATCGAGAAAGTGCGGTCGCTCTCGATCACGAGATTGAGCTGGCGCACCCGCTTGGCAAGCTCGCGCATGATCCCGGCGGCCGAAGCCGCATTCGCGGTCGCCGCTGCAAGGAAGACGTGCGAGGGCAGCAGCAGCACGGTCGAGGGCACCGCAGCGGTCACTGTGGCGGTGCGCGGCCCGCTGTCGAGCATGGCAATCTCGCCGACCAGCTCGCCAGGCCCGCAATAGTTGAGGATGATCTCGCGGCCACCGGCACTGACCATGCCGATCTTCAACCCCCCGGACAGCACCACGACCGCAAAGTCGCCGTCCTCATCGCCTTGGGAGATGATCGTCTCGCCCGGAGCTAGCTCGCGGCGGCTGGCGTCATGCAGGAGGGTTTGGAGCTGGCCGGGTCCGAGCGCGCGCAGCAGCGAGTCCGGTGCCAATTTGTCGATAAGCTCATCAAGCGTGTCCATCATCATCATCGGCGACTCCTGCGATCAGAATATGGTCTTGCCCGGCGGGCAGCAACGCACCCGCCGGCGCCTCTATAGATCACCCTACGGCGGAACGGCGTGATGGCCATCACAGACAGGCACAAAGGAACCCAGCAAAGAGGGAGCGAATCCGAGGGCGACGCAGCCGACTCGCCCGAACGCAGCAATTCACAGGTGACCCGGGCGGAGAGGACTTTCTCTTCTCCGTCAACTAGGCCCGCATCCCGGACAACACGGGGATGCGGGCCCCTTTCGCTGTCGCCAAGGAACTCGCCCGCCCGCGCATCAGCTGCGATGCCGAAACCCTAAAGCGCGTCAGGCCGCTCGCTCCGTGTCGGCAAGCAGAACCCGCGCCGCGCCCATCGCGATCAGCGCCCCCACCAGCTGCGCCGCGATAAAGGCGGGCACATCGCCCGGTGCGATCCCGGTAAAGCTGTTGCTGAGGCTGCGCGCCACGGTGACCGCGGGATTGGCAAAGCAGGTTGACGAGGTGAACCAGATCGCCGCGGCAATATACAGGGCAACGCTGGCCGGCACCCAGGTGCTGCGCGCCTTGACCGTGAGCAAGACGGTCAGCACCAGCCCGAAGGTGGCAATCGCTTCGCCCAGCCATTGGCCCATCCCGGTGCGGGCCGTGACCGCGACCTGCAGCACGGGCTGGCCAAACATCACGTGCACGGCCCAAACCCCAAGCACCCCGGCTGCCAGTTGAACCGCGACATAGGCCAGCGCCTCGCCTGTGCTCACCTCGCCCTGAAGAGCGAAAACCGTTGTCACCGCCGGGTTAAAATGCGCGCCCGAAATCGGGCCAAGCATGGTGATGAGGACAAACAGTATGGCTGCGACCGCCAGCGTGTTGCCGAGCAGCGCAACAGCGACATTCCCGCCGGCCAAGTCGTCGGCCATAATCCCTGAGCCCACGACTGTCGCAAACAAGAAAAAAGTGCCGATCGCTTCGGCCAGCAGGCGCGTGGTCATATCAAGCCGCGCCCCGCGCCGCGATGCCGTAGTTCATCCTGTCCTCTCCCTGTTCTTTCAGCGCAGACTAGCAGTGCGAGCAGCGCTCCTGCAAGCAGTGCAGCGACAAGCGCCTAGCAGATCCGCTCTTGAAGCCTGCGACAAAGGCTAGTTCTGCATTCCCCGGACGAGGGCGTAGACTGTGGCTCTGCTCAGAGACTGCCGGGAGAGAACCATGCCCGCTGTAAGCCCGCGCCCCCATGCGCCCGACACTTCGCCCATCCCGATCCGCAATTTTGACAAGGACCGCTATCTCTCGCGCGATTGGCTTGAGCGCGAGCGCGAGCGGATGTGGGCCAAGTCATGGCTTGTGGCTGGCCTATCCTGCGACGTCGCAGTGCCGGGTCAGTACTTCACCTTTGAAATCGGCGCGGAAAGCCTGATCGTTGCACGCGGGGTCGACGGCGCGTTGCGCGCAATGCACAATGCCTGCACCCATCGCGGCACCCGTCTGGTAAGCGAACCGCTGGGCGTGCTGCGCAAGATCGTGTGTCCCTATCACGCCTGGGCCTATGGCCTTGACGGCAGCCTGCAAGGCGTGCCGGGAGCGGGGCGCTTCTCAAACGGCTTGCCGAAAGAAGAACTCGCCTTGCAAGCAGTCGAGGTCGATGAGGCGCTTGGTCTGGTGTTCTTGCGCCTTTCACCAGGCGGGCCGGACTTGCGTGAATTTCTCGGCCCGCTGGTTGATCTTATCGCTCCCTACGGAATCGAGACGATGAGCGTCACCAACGATCAGACGGTCTCGCATAGCTGCAACTGGAAAGCGATCCTCGACAATTTCGCCGAGCTCTATCACGTTCCCTTCATCCATCCGATCCATCGCCGGATGTTCGAATGCGCGACCGCTCCTTTCGAGCTGTTCGATCACGGCCACACGGCGGTCTATGTGCCCGGCGGAGTGACGGATTCGGGTTTCCCCACCCCCGAAATGCCGACCGACATGCTGACGCTGCAATTGCAGGCTCTCGGACTTGATCCGGAGGATTATCGCGGGAGGGTTGAGGCTGTGCGGCCCGCGCTGCAGCAGGCCAAGCGCGCCATCGCCGATGCACAAGGCCTTGCCTATGCCAATTTCAGCGACGCGCAATTGAGCGATATCTGGCAATTCAATCTGTTTCCCAACATCATCCTGTCGGTCACGCCCGAAAGCGCATGGCTGATGCGCTCACGCCCTGATGCTGAAGATCCCGGTAAGAGCCTGTTCGATATGGTCACATTGGTGCAGTTCCACGGGCGCGAAGAGGATGCCGCCCATCCGCGCCGCGCCAAGGGCAGCAATGGTCCCGAGATCGGCACCCATTTCCGCCTCAATGGCCCGCGCCCCGCGGATTACCGCCGCCCTGCGCGCGACAGCTTCACCCACGAGGATATCGTCGCGGGGCGCAAGACCATGACGGTTACCATCGACGAGGATATATCGCTGCTGGCGCGCGTCCAGCAAGGCATGGCGTCAAGCGGGTTCAGCAGGGTGTGGCTGAGCGACGAGGAAAGCCGGGTGCAGCATTTCCACGATGCGCTTGACGCGTGTCTGGCAGAATGATCGCCGGAACCGCAGGCCCCTTGAAGGGGCTCGGCATGCGAGCGTTGGCGACGATATCCTTTGCCTTAACCGCAGCAGGCTGTTGTCGCTGCTGGGGAAGGAGCCGGAGGTAGAGGCTGCGGGACGCAGCAAGCGCCGGTCGCGGCGTTGGCGTGGGCAAGCTGATCAAAGTCAGGATTGCCGCCATAGGTGGTGCTGCCTCCCGTCGTATGAAAAGCCTCCCACACCACCCCATCGGGATCGGCGATCCAGCTCTTCTCTGATTGCGCATAGCAACAGGTCGTCGCGCCTTCTTCCAGCACCGGGCGATCAGCCGCTTTCAGGCGCGCATAGACCTCGGCAAGTTCGCCGGCATCCTCAACCTGCAGGCCGACATGCTCGATCCCCTTTACCGCGCCCTCGCGCATCGAGATCGCAAAGTTGATGCGCGGGTCTTCGAGCATCCACTTGGCGTAATCAGGCTTCACGACGCTCGGCTCAGCGCCGAACAGGTGGGTGTAGAAGGCAATCGAGGCGTCCAGATCGGTGACCCCGACATGCAGGTGGAAGCGTTTCATCAGGCGTTCTCCGGTTGAGATTTTGGGGTGCAAATGGCGCTGTCTTCACAGGCAAGGCCGCCGCAGCAGTTCTCGGTGAGGTAGCCCATCAGGCTGTTCATCGCGGCATAGTCAGCCACGTAAATGATCGAGCGCCCTTCACGCCGCTGGGCGACAAGCCCGGCGTGGGTGAGCTGGGCTAAGTGAAAGCTCATCGATGATGGCGGCACGCCAAGCCGCTCTGACACCACGCCCGCCGGAACACCAGCCGCCCCGGCCTGCACCAGCAGCCGGAAGGCTGCGAGGCGATGCTCCTGTGCAAGAGCGGCTAAAGCGGCAATGACGGAACTGGCTTGCACGGCGGATCCTTATGATTCGATAATTGTAGAAATATCGAATCATAAGGCGATGTCAAGGGCGAATGGTCGCAGCAAAAAGGGCCACCGGATCGCTCCGGCGGCCCCTTGTGGGTCAGGCACCTGCAACCTCACCCCTTGCCGCCGGGATCGGCGAAGTGGCTTGGCAGGTAGGCGTTGACCACCCCGCCATCGACCGTCAGCGTCTCGCCCACCACATAGTCGCCCGCGCGGCTGCAGAGGTAGATCGCCGCAGCAGCCATATCCTCAGCGGTGCCGATGCGCTTGGCGGGGATGCCAGCGGTCGAGGTATCGGGCGCGTCCTTGGCGGCCTTGTTCATCTCCGAAGGGAAGGCCCCCGGCGCGATCGACGAGACCACGATGTTGTCCTCGATCAGCCGCGCCACCATGCGCCGGGTGAGCTGGATCACGCCTGCCTTCGAGGCCTGATAGGCATAGGTCTCCCACGGATTGATCCGGTGGCCATCGATCGAGGAGACATGGATCACCTTGGCCGGGCGCCCCTGCTTGCCGCCTTCGACCAGCAGGTCATGCAGCTTCTGGGTGAGGAAGAACGGGGTCTTGACGTTGAGGTCCATCGTCCGGTGCCACCCGGCCTCGGAGAATTCGAGATAGGGCTGGCCCCACGCAGCACCGGCATTGTTGATCAGGATATCGAGCCGGGTCTCGCGCGCTTTGATCGCGGTGACAAGGCTAAGGATCCCGTCCATCTGGCTGAGATCGGCGGGGATCCCGATGACCTTGTCGGCACCGAATTCGTCGATGGTCGCCTGCATCTGTTCGATCTTGCGCGCCGAGATGTAGACCCGCGCGCAGCCCGCCGCGAGCAGGCCCTCGACGAACATCTTGCCGATTCCCCGGCTGCCCCC
>JBJTTE010000336.1:0-2582 GCA_046080005.1 Erythrobacter sp. | reverse complement strand
CAAATCGAGGCAGATGGTCTCCACGCTTGCGCCATTGGTGATGAAGGCATCGACCTCTTCGAGCAGGCTTGCCGCCTCGAGCCGGAGCGGGAGCACGGCGAAGCGTGATGCTTCGTCTGCGGTGATCGTGCGGAACGCCAGGTTGCGGGCGCGATTGTCAGCGGGGGCATGCGCCATCAACAGGCGGGGGATAATCTCGCTTTCGATGATGGTGTTGACGGACTCGGTCTGATCCGCGCTCGCGGCGCGCCGCCTCACGCGTTCAAGCGGCGCCGAGATGACCCCGAGAAGCGCCGCTGATCCAGCGCCGAACATACCTGATGCCTTCGACTCTCCCATGTCTCAGACCCTCCTAGGCCGTGCGGACGAACCTTCCGCAGGAGGTATTGGTCAATTCCAAAACGCGACCCTGGCCCTGATCCCGACACGCCAGCGAATCCTATCTACGCCCTTTTGGACTTTGGCGCAAATCGGACCGTCCAACGTCAGTCAACCGGCAACAATATTGAACGTCCAATTATATTGACACATAGGTTGGAAAGCGTAAATCTCCGAGTCTGAGAGAAAAGGCTAAGGCACCAATGACTCGGACGGATCAGGCATCCCCGGTCGACCCTGGAACCTCGGTGACAGGCGCGGGCCATGAGAGGGGCAGCACCCGTGCACTCTACACCCCGCAGGAGCGGGAACGCCGCGATTCGACGGTCTGGACCACTGTGCAAGGCGTGCTCGCTCCAGCCCAATTTGTGGTGTTTCTGATCAGTCTCGGCCTCGTGATCCGCACCCTTGCAACTGGCGAAGGCGCCTTGGCCGCTGATGTCTCGATCGTGATCAAGACGCTGGTGCTCTACACCATCATGATTACCGGCTCGATCTGGGAAAAGGTGGTGTTCGGCAAGTGGCTGTTCGCAGATGCCTTCTTCTGGGAAGACGTGTTCTCGATGCTCGTTCTGGCGCTGCACACCATTTATCTGGTGATGTTGTTCGGCGGGATCGGAACTCTTGAACAGCGCATGCTGATCGCGCTGGCGGGTTATGCCGCCTATGTCATCAATGCCGGGCAGTTCATTTGGAAGCTGCGGATGGCCCGACTTGAGGTTGCGCTTTCACCCAAGGCGGTCACGGCATGAGCCTGGCGGCAACTCTTGGTGGCTGTGCGGCAGAACTTACCCGCGCCGATAACCCCGCTGCAGAGCCGCGCACGGTGCTGCGCGAGCGTGGTCAGCGCGAGGTTTTCTGCGGGTTGACGGGGATCATCTGGCTGCACCGCAAGATGCAGGATGCCTTTTTCCTCGTCGTTGGCTCGCGCACCTGCGCCCACCTGCTGCAATCGGCTGCCGGGGTGATGATCTTCGCGGAACCGCGCTTCGCGACAGCCATCATGGAAGAGCGCGATCTCGCTGGCATGGTCGATGCGCAGGACGAACTTGACCGCGTAGTGAACCGCCTGCTCGAACGCCGCCCGGACATCCGCACGCTGTTTCTGGTCGGTTCGTGCCCATCGGAGGTCATCAAGCTCGATCTGGCCAAGGCTGCCCAGCGGCTCGGCGCACTCCACATGCCCAGGGTGCGGATCCTCAACTATTCGGGCAGCGGGATCGAGACGACCTTCACGCAGGGCGAGGATGCCTGTCTTGCAGCACTGGTCCCAGTGATGCCCACGCTAGCCGCAGACGCGCCGAAGGAGTTGCTGATTGTCGGCAGCCTTCCCGATATTGGCGAAGATCAGTTTCTGCGTCTCTTTGCCGAGCTGGGCATTGCCCGCGTCAGCTGCCTGCCGGCACGCAATGCTCGCGATCTGCCTGCAGTCGGTTCGAACACGCAATATTTGCTGGCACAACCGTTCCTCGGCGAGACCGCTATGGCGCTCGAAGGACGCGGTGCGCAGCGGATTGAAGCGCTGTTTCCTTTTGGCGCAGAAGGCACGTCAGATTGGCTGAGGGCTGCGGCCTGCGCTTTCGGGATCAATCACGCGCATATCGAGCAGGTCATTGCCCCAGGCCGGGCTCGTGCTGCCCGGGCCCTCGCCAATCTGCGCCCACAGCTTGAGGGTCGGCGCATTACGTTCCTGCCCGATTCGCAGCTTGAAGTTCCTTTGGCGCGCTTCCTTCAGCACGAGCTCGGCATGACACTGGTCGAGGTAGGCACGCCGTATCTGCACCGTGCGCACCTTGCGCGCGAGCTGGACCAAATCGGTCCCGCAGTCCGCCTGTCCGAATGCCAGCATGTCGAGCGCCAGCTAGACCGCGTCCGCGCTGATCGGCCGGACATCACTGTGTGCGGGCTCGGTCTTGCCAACCCGCTCGAAAATGAAGGGCTCACCACCAAGTGGGCCATCGAACTCGTCTTCTCGCCGATCCACGGTTTTGATCAAGCCGCCGATCTTGCCGAACTCTTCGCCCGGCCGCTGCGGCGGCGCGATATGCTGGAGGTCTAGGCGATGCAGCTGGCCGTCTGGACATATGAAGGCCCGCCCCATGTGGGAGCCATGCGCATCGCTACGGCGATGGAGAAGCTTCACTACGTGCTCCACGCGCCGCAGGGCGATACCTATGCCGATCTCCTGTTCACGATGATCGAAC
>JBJTTE010000335.1:0-2825 GCA_046080005.1 Erythrobacter sp. | reverse complement strand
GCGAACTCGGGATCGGTCATGATCGTCGCGGGGTTCGAGTTGACGAGGATGACGCGGTAGCCCTCCTCCTTCAGCGCCTTGATCGCCTGGGTGCCGGAGTAGTCGAACTCGCAGGCCTGCCCGATGATGATGGGCCCTGCGCCGATGACGAGGATCGAGGAAATGTCGGTTCTTTTGGGCATCAGGATTCCTGCTCGGAAAAGGCGAAGGTCAGCTTGGTGTAGCGGTTCACGAAGGGCAGCACGTCGGGCTTGGAAGCCCCGCTCCCGAAGACGAAGGTGCAGTTGCGGCGGATGTCGATCAGCCGGTCCCCGTCGCGCGCCATGATGTAGGAGAGGACATAGTAGGAGCGCGGCGCGTTGCGGCGGCCGACAACGTCGAGCTTTTTCACCGTGCCGGTGCCGCTGGCGAGGCGCTCTTGGTCGATGAAGCCCTGTTCCTTGCGCTGTTCGACGACGGCCTTGTGGCGCTTGGCAGGATCGAAGTCCTCCTCGCTGAACGGGCCCTGGGAGGCGGCGATGCGGCAGTCCATCCGGCCCGCAACGGGGTAGCGGCTGGCCTCGTCATGCAGCACGGGCCGCCAGAAGGTGATGATGGGGAGGCCCGTGTCAGGCGAGGCATCGAGCGTCACCGAGCCATCGCCCTGAAACGCAACGCCCTCGGCGATCTCGGCGCCTGGCCATTCGGCGAGCGGCGCGGGGTTCTGGGCGAGCGCGGGCGCAGCCAGCAGCGGGACGCAGGCGAGGAGGGCGGCGCGGCTAGTCATCGGCCTGCCCTTCGGCGGGTGGAAGCTTGTCCTTACCGACAAAGCCGAGCTTGGTCGCGCCGCTATCCTTGAGGCCCGTGATTAGACAGGCGCTGATCTCGTAATCCGCATCCATCGGCGGCTCGAACCGCACAGTGCCATCGGCCTCCACCTGCATCCATGCGCGGTCGGCACCGCAGGAGTCCGAGACGGCATCGGCCATAGCCTGTGTGAAGGAACCCGGAGGGTCGACCGGCGCGAACCCGGCCTCGGCGAGCGCATCCACAAGGCACGCCATCCCCGCCTCGCCATCCTCGCCCGTATAGGCCAGCATCAGCCGCAGCCGCTGGGTGAGCAGCGCGCGGATGAAGGCGCGGCTGGCCTGACGGCTCTCCTTGGGGCCGGTGGAGCCGGACTTCGCCGAAATCGCCTCGACCTTTGCATCGAGCGCAGTTTCCTCGGCTTCGCTCGTGGGTTCGACGGAGAATCGCTCCTGCGTCACCTGCAAGCTGTCATTCTGCATCCCGCAAGCCTCGGCCTGCTTGCGCACCGCCGAGACGAATACGGAATCCCCGCTGTTGCCCTGCGCTGCGGGGGCGGGGCCTTCAAGGCGGATGGTCGCGGCTTGCGGCTGCTGGGCGAGCGAAGGCGTTGAAATGGTTGCTAGAGCAGCGATGAATGCTGTACTCCCCTGCCCCATGGGGAAGGGGTAGGGGATGGGGGTGCGACAATAGTGCAAAAGCGCCTGACCAGCCTCGCGCGCAAGCTTCGCAACCGACCCACGGAAGCCGAGCACCGCCTCTGGCAGCACCTGCGTGCCAGCCAACTGGAGGGCGCGAAGTTCACCCGCCAGCACCCCATCGGCGACTTCATCGCCGACTTCGCCTGCCGCTCCTTGCGCCTCGCCATCGAACTCGACGGCGGGCAACACGCCGGAAGCCCCACCGACGCGAACCGCACGCGCATCATCGAAGCCCACGGCTACCGCGTGATCCGCTTCTGGAACAACGAGGTGTTCGAGAACTTGGAAGGCGTTCTGACGGTGATCGCGCAAGAGATTGCTATTGCTCGGAATGGGCGCTGACAGGCTCCCCTTCCCGTGAGGGAAGGGGTTGGGGGATGGGTGCTCCACGCCCGAAATGACGCCCTGCCCCCTCACCGCCGAACCCCCATCCCCAACCCTTCCCCAAGGGGAAGGGAGACGAGGGGCATCGAGGCAGTTTCGGTTTTTTTGGGCACTAATTCTTGCCTTGTCTTGTCATGGCGGCTTCCCAGCCATCGTATTCGGCGCCGTATTCGTTCGCCAATTCGCTGAGAGCTTTCAGCGTTTCGACGCGCCATTTCTCATCGGTCACATCCATCCGCTCTGCGACTACCCCGTCATTGCCGACGGTCGGCCTGACCGAATATCCGCGAGCCTTGAGCGCTTCGCCAAGCCCGACGTGATCGCCGTCATAGAAATAGTGGATCGTATGCCTAGTATCGGAAAGCTCTTCGCCCTGCTGCACAAAGTATTGCAGGGTCTCGATCGCCATCTCCGACTGCGCGGCGGGATCATTCACCATAGAGTTGCCCTGTTCTTCTGCAGCCACACACGAGGCTGAAACGGAGACCAACAGCGGTAGAATTAGTCGGTTCACCCTCACCCCAGCCCCCCCACGAACTTCTCGAACAGATAGAAACTGTCCTGCGGCCCCGGGCTCGCCTCGGGGTGATACTGCACCGCGAAGGCGCGCTTGCCCTTGATCGCGATCCCGCAATTGGTCCCGTCGAACAGCGACACGTGGGTCTGCTCCACCCCCTCGGGCAGGGTCGCCGCATCGACGGCAAAACCGTGGTTCATCGAGGTGATCTCGACCAGCCCCGAGGTCTCCCCCCAGCCCTCGCCCACGCGCTGCACGGGATGGTTGGCACCGCGATGCCCCTGATGCATCTTGATCGTCTTCGCGCCTGCCGCCAGCGCGAGCATCTGGTGGCCGAGGCAGATGCCGAACAGCGGCACGTCCGCATCAAGCAGCGCCTTGATCACCGGCACGGCATATTCGCCGGTCGCCGCCGGATCGCCCGGGCCGTTGGAGAG
>JBJTTE010000334.1:0-10468 GCA_046080005.1 Erythrobacter sp. | reverse complement strand
CCAATTACGACAAGCTGATCGACTCGCCGATTGCCGACATGAAGAACATCGGTCCGCGCGAAGGTGGATCGATCACCGCTGCGCAGTTCCTCCAGCGGTTCATCAAGGATGGCACCCCCTGGGCGCACCTCGATATTGCCGGGATGGTATGGTCGAACAAGCCGGGCCATACTTGGGAAAAGGGCGCAACGGGTTACGGCGTGCGCCTGCTCGACCAGTTTATCCGCGAGGTGGCCGAGGCGTAAAGGGAACCCCTGCCGTGCCCAAGATGCGCAAAAAATCCGATCTGCCGGCCAAGAATTGCCTGACCTGCGGGTTGCCCTTCACTTGGCGCAAGAAGTGGGAGCGAGACTGGGACAATGTCAAATATTGTTCCGACCGCTGCCGCACCAACAAGCCATCTTCCGCCCATCCATGACGCGGGAGGGCGACAAGCACCTGTGAAGCTCGATTTCTGGCAGGTTACCGACGATCCGGTCGAAAAGGTGGTTGTGCTCATAGCCAAGCGGGTGCTGGGCGAGGGCGAGCGTCTGCTGGTTGTGGCTGCCGATCCCGAGCAGCGCGCTGCGATTTCCCGCGCCTTGTGGCAGGTCGGAAGGGAGAGCTTTCTTGCGCATGGCGAGGCGGATGCGCCGGGTGCCGATCGCCAGCCGATCCTGCTCGCCGCTGAGCCCGCTGCGACGAATGGCGCAAACCATCTCATCCTTGCCGACGCTACCTTTCGCGACGCACCCGGATTTGCCCGCGTGTTCCTGCTCTTCCCGGCCGATGCTGCCCCTGCTGCGCGGCAGGCATGGCGCGCGCAGGATGGCCGCGCGGATGTCGAGCGCGCCTATTTTGCGCAAGAGGACGGACGCTGGGTCAAGAAGGGCTAGGGGCTTGCGCAAGGCCTTCCGATAGAAGATGCTGTCGGTCCGCAATTTTGGGGGAAATTGATCGATGCGCAAATCCGCAATCATCGCCGTTGCCGCGCTCGCGCTGGCTGCCTGTGGCTCGGAAACCTCGGGCAAGTTCACCACTGCGGAAGGGGAGAGCGCCGAATATACCATCGACAAGGAGTCGGGCGAGACCAGCATGACGGTCGAGGGACCTGAAGGCGTCGCCACCATGCGCTCGGGCGCGGATGTGCCGGTCAGCTTGCCGGGTGGATTCATCCTTTTCCCCGGTTCAAAGGTCGTCTCCAACACCGTCGTCAATCAGCCGGACGGGTAGGGGACGATGGTTACCTTCGAAGCCAACGCGCCTGCCGACAAGGTGGTGGCGCATTACCGCGATGCGGCCAAGGCCGCCGGGTTCGAGATCCAGCTCGAAATGAACACCAATGGCACGCTGATGGTCGGCGGCGAGCGCAAGAGCGACGGTTCCTCGCTTTCGGTGACTGCGAAACAGGGCGAGCCGACCACCGGGCAGCTGATCATCGGCACCACCAAGCCGAGCGGCGGCTGATCGCCCAAATCGACGCGACAGCTCTGGTCTAGACTGTATCACCGCGCGTCGCCGCAGGTGCGCTGCCGTGCTTGCCATTTTGCAGCGCAGCATCTAGGGGCGCGGCCATTATCTCCCCTCCCATAAAACAAAGTTCACAGGAGCACTATCATGGCGGTCACCCGTACCTTTTCGATCATCAAGCCCGATGCGACGCGCCGCAATCTGACTGGCGCCGTCACCAAGATGCTGGAAGAAGCCGGCCTGCGCGTCGTTGCAGCCAAGCGCATCCACATGAGCCGCGATCAGGCCGAAGGCTTCTACGCGGTGCACAAGGAGCGCCCTTTCTTCGGCGAGCTGGTCGAATTCATGATGAGCGAGCCGGTCGTGGTGCAGGTGCTTGAGGGCGAAGACGCCGTCGCCCGCAACCGCGAAGTTATGGGTGCTACCAATCCGGCTGATGCAGCTCCGGGCACGATCCGCAAGGAACTGGCGCTATCGATTGGCGAGAACACCGTCCACGGCTCGGACTCGCAAGAGAATGCCGCGATCGAAATCGCCTTCTTCTTCAGCGACGACGAAATCGTCGGCTGATGTCTCTGGCGCGGGCCTGGGTTAGGCGTAGCCGACCCAGCCCCGCCATGTGAACGCAGAGTAAAACTGCGTTACCCCGGTAAAGCCCGCCTCGCGCAATACGGCTTCATCCGCCGCAGGATCGAGCACCGGCAGGTTGGCAGCCACCGCTTCGCGCGCGCCTGCGGCAAGTTCCGGCGGTGCGCCCTGCGCGACGGCAAAAGCGGCATAGCGGTCAAGCCACGTTTCGCGCTCCCCCGCGCCTTGCGGAAAACTGGTATGGGCTGCAACAAAAGCCGCGCCCGGTTCCAGCCGTTGGCGGATTTCCACCAGCGTGCGCAGACGCTCCGCGCGCTCCAGAAAATGCAGCGTCAAGAGACAGCAAGCGCCTGCAAATGGCCCTTCCGGCGCATCATCGATCAGCCCTTCAACCAGTTGCACCCGCGTGCCAGCATCGCCCAGTAATGTGCGCGCCTGATCGAGCATCGGAGCGGACGGGTCGACCGCAACGAACCGCCAGTGCGGCTGCAGCACAGCAAATGCTGCCAGCTCCAGCCCCCCGCCTGCGCCGAGCACCAGGATTGTGCTTTCCGCATCAGCGCGCTCTGCGAGCAGGATCGCTGTCATTTTCTGCATGTCGGCAAAGCCGCGGGTAAAGCGTGGCGGCCCCTCAGCGTAGCTGGAGACAGCGGCGGGATCGCGAAAGTAGTCTAGGAAAGCGTTCACGCTTTACGACATAGGGGTTCATCGCCGCTTGCCAAGCGACCTCCGCCTTCATTCGCCGATTAACCGGCTTTGGCAAACCGCCTTAGTTGTGCGGCATGAGCGTGATGACGGCCATCTGCGCTCGCCGCCATCACCCGGCGCATTGCAGCCCGCGCCTGTGGCGAGATTGTCAGGCCAAGCTGCGCATAGACCTGGCCGATCGCCCCCTCCCAATCCGCGTTGAGATCATCAAACCGCGCCTGCGCCACTGGCCCCTGCCAGCCTGCTAGCGCCTCGGCAATGCGGCTCTCGTGCAGCGCAATCTTGTGCCGCCAGCGCGTCTCAATGGCCGCTAGATCACAGCTATCGGATTGGACCGCCATCTGGTTCGCGGCGAGGCTCACCGCACTCTTGAGCACCGCGTCATGCGCGCGCTCGGCGATCACCAGGCGCGCTTCGGGAAACAGGGCCAGCAGGGTGTCGAGGTCCTCGGCAAAGGCGGGGACCTTCATGACACGCGGCTTGGCGGCCAGCCCGCGATGGGCTGCATCGGTCTTCAGGATACGCGCAAATTCACGGTAGACGGGCGTGGGGTCCTGCGCCTCGCTCCAGGCCGAATAGGCTGGGATATGCCACTGGCTCTCATAGATCGAATGATGGAGCGCGGCGGAAATCCACGCCAGCTCCTCCTCCACCGCACCGGCCGCCATCGGGTGGATCGATTGCATCCACGGGTTGAGCACACCGAGCATTGCCAGCTCCATGGCTGCGGCGACCCGGTTCATGCCGAACCGCGCGGGGACCGGATGGTAGGCGTCGCAGTAACGGGTGTGCGAATGCGCCGGATCGGCCGCAAGCAGCTGGTGGATGCGGGTGGTGCCCGAACGCATATGGCCGATAACGATAATCGGCGCGGCGAGGGGGGTCTCGCAGAGGTCCGGTCGCTCCAGCCACAGCGCGCCGAAGGCGAGCCGGTTCTTCACCATGCGGGACAATTGTCCCCAGGCCATCGTGCGGCCGAGCGCATTGAGATCGGCGTCGGCTTCCACGCTCGCAATTATTCGCGTCAGGCGCTCGCGAAAATCGGCTGCGTCTTCTGTGCTGCGGCCGCCATGCTCGGCCGCTGCAGCACGATCGCCAAAGGTTCTGGCAGCGAAAGCCCAAAGAGCGTCCGGATCAAGGTCAGGCGGGGGAAGCCAGCCCTTGGCCCAGGCCTTGCCCAGAAACTCGTTGGCCCGTTCGGCCATCGCGCCTCGGGCGAGCAGATGATCGCGCACCGGAGGCATCAGAATTCGTCCGCAATATCCATAAAGCGGGTGAGCCGCTTGGGCGCTACACTGCGCCAACTGCGTTGCAGCCAGGCGTCGATATCTCCCCAGTCGAGATCAGGCCGGTCGAGCACGATCCCGACCCAGCCGCTCGCGCCGTAAAAGGCAGGCTTGAAATAGATCTCTGGCTGGTCATCGACGAGCGCGTGAAGCTCGTCCATGCCGCTGGTCTTGGCCAGCAGCGCGATGCGCTCGTGCCCGTGCGGGCGGTCGGAGAAATAGGCGAAGTACTTGCCCGATTTGCCCTCGCCAACGCGGAAGCCGGCCGATCCAAAGCTGTCCTGCTCGGATGTTTCGGGGAGGGCGAGCGCGCGGCTGCGCAGCTGTTCGAGCAACCATGCCGGGTTCTTCCAGCGGCTGACGTAGTCGGCCACGGCGCGGGGGTAGAGCTGGTGCTCGGCCAGCTTGACGCGGGCGGCAAGGCTCGCAGGGGTATCGCCTGGGGCGATCGGCACCCGCACCTGCGCCAACACCTCTCCCGCATCGAGCTCCGGGGTAACCAGATGAACGCTAGTCCCGCCGTGGCTGTCGCCTGCTGCAATCGCGCGGGCATGGGTGTCGAGCCCTTTGTAGAGCGGCAGCAGCGAGGGATGGATATTGAGCATGCGCCCGGCCCAGCGCTCCGCGAAGCCATCCGAGAGGATCCGCATATAGCCTGCGAGCACGATGTATTCAGCTCCAGCCGCAAGCACCGCCGCCTCCATCGCAGTGTCATGCGCCTCGCGGGTCATGCCTGCGTGGGAGAGAGCGAAGGTCGCGATGCCCTCCGCCTCTGCGAAAGCCAGGCCGGGAGCCTGCGGGGCGTTGCTCGCCACCAGCACCACCTCGTAAGGGCAATTGTCGATCCGGCTGGCATAGACAAGCGCGGCCATATTGGTGCCTGCGCCGGAAATCAGGACCGCGATCTTGGCCTTATCCGTCATGCTGCCTCCCCCTCCTTCCGTTCGTGCTGAGCTTGTCGAAGCACCGATCTTCTTGTGCGAGGTAGAAAAAAGGACGGCCCTTCGACAAGCTCAGGGCGAACGGAATTGATCAAGCGAGATGTGTCGCGCTCCAGTCGCTCTTGGCTGACCAGGTCTCAATCGAGCCACTTACGGTGCAACCCTTATCGCCTGCCTCGATCCGGCCCACCGGAAGCACCGCCTCGCCCGCTGCTTCAAGTCGCGCGGTCACGGCGGGCACCTTGTTTTCGCTGACGGCGAGCACCATCCCGACCCCGCAATTGAAGGTCCGCGCCATTTCCTCAGGCTCGATATTGCCCTGCGCCTGAAGGAAGGCCATCAGGCGCGGCTGCGGCCACAGGTCGGCATCGACGACCGCGTGCGCGCCGCCGGGAAGGATGCGCGGGATATTCTCCAGTAGCCCGCCGCCAGTGATATGAGCGAGGGCATTGATCTGGCCATCACGGATCAGTGGCAAAAGGCTCGCGACATAGATCCGCGTTGGCGCGATCAGCAGGTCGATCAGCAAATGCTCCTGATCGAACAGGGCGGGACGATTGAGCTTCCAACCCCTGTCTTGCGCCAAGCGCCGGACCAGCGAATAGCCGTTAGAGTGCACGCCGCTCGAAGCTAGCCCCAGCAACACATCGCCGGGCGCGACCTGCTCTCCCGTCAGCTGCTCGCCGCGCTCGACCGCGCCCACACAGAAGCCTGCAAGGTCATAGTCGCTGGCTGCATACATCCCCGGCATCTCGGCTGTCTCGCCGCCGATCAGCGCGCAGCCTGCCATCTTGCAGCCTTCGGCTATCCCGGCGATCACCCGCTCGGCAACCCCGCTCTCAAGCTTGCCTGTGGCAAAATAATCGAGGAAGAACAGTGGCTCGGCACCCTGCACGATCAGATCATTGACGCACATCGCGACGAGATCAATGCCGACGCTGTCGTGGCGGTCATGCTCGATGGCGAGCTTCAACTTGGTGCCGACACCATCATTGGCCGCAACCAGCAGCGGATCTCTATAGCCCGCAGCGCGTGGATCGAAGAATCCCCCAAAACCACCAAGCTCGCTCGTCGCGCCAGGCCGCGCCGTGGCCTTGGCCAGCGGTGCAATCGCCTTCACCAGCGCATTGCCTGCGGCGATCGATACGCCCGCAGCGGCATAGGTGTAGGAGGAGTTCTTGATCGTCATGCACGCCCCATAACCTTTCGCGCTTGGAATTCCACCCGCCATTGGGCAAAGGACTTGGCGTTTTCCCATGACTGCGACGCTTTCCCTTTCTGGCCGCCTTGCTGCCCCTACCCGACCCTTGCAGCGTTGGCTGAGCGGTGTGGCGCTTGCGCTGGTGTTGCTTGGCGGCAGCTATGCGCTGCTGGCCCAGATTGCTGGCGAGCGCGGCATTGCGCCCACAGCCGCAAGCACCGACATTGAGGTCACGGGCATCAGTGTCGATGTGCAGGGCAAGAGCGCGGAAGAGGCGCGCGCCAATGGCTGGCGCGAGGCGCAGCGCAAGGCCTGGGAGAAGATCAAGGGGCCCAAGCTGTCTGATGGTCAGCTGCAAGGCCTTGTCTCGGCAATCGTGATCGAGCGCGAGCGTTTGGGCCCGCGCCGTTACATCGCGACGCTTGGAGTGCTGTTCGATCGCCAGCGTGCCAGTGCCTATCTGGGGAGCGAGGCACAGGCGGCCCGTTCTGCGCCACTCCTTATCATCCCGGTGCAGGAATCGGGCGGGGCCTACATCACCTTTGAACAGCGGAACCCGTGGCAGCGCGCCTGGGCCGAGTTCAATCCCGGCGCCAGCCGGATCGATTATGTGCGGCTGAGCGGTAACGGGGGCGACTCTCTGCTGGTCAATTTCGGGCAAGCGGGCCGCCGCAGCCGCGCGTTGTGGCGCTCGACCCTCGATCAATACAGCGCAACCGACGTGCTGATGGCCGTCGCCCGGCTTGAGCACCAGTTTCCCGGCGGACCGGTGACTGGGACCTTTGTGGCCCGCTACGGCCCCGATAACCGTCCGCTCGAGACTTTCACGCTCGAGGCCGCCAATCCCAATGCCGTGCCTGCGATGCTGGCGCAGGCGGTGGAGCGAATGGACGGGATTTTCACAGGTGCGCTCGCCTCGGGCAAGCTCAGCCCGGACCCAAGCCTAAGGTTCGGGGCGGGGGGCGCGATCGACCCTGCGATCCAGCGGCTGATCGAGATCGGTCGCGCTGCGCAAGCGCGCAGGTCAGCCGAAACGGCGCTGGCCGAGGCCGGCGTGCCACGGATTGAGGCACAGCCCGTTATCGGAGTCGAGCCGGGTGAGGTGCAGGTGCGCAATATCACGGTTCAATTCGCGACCCCTGATGCGGCTGCGTTCGATTCTGCGCTTGGGGCAGTGCGAGGCACCGGCGGAGTTCGCGGCGTCGGCGTTACCAGCACCGCGATTGGTGGCACCTCGGTGATGAGCGTTACCTACGCCGGATCGCTCGAAGAGCTCGCCGCCGCGCTCGAAGCGCGCGGCTTCTCGGTGCGGCGCGGGGCTAACGCCATCGCTATCAGCCGGTAAGGGCGCTTGCGCCGTGAGCGGGCCCTCCCAGATTGCCTTGCCTTTAGCTGCAGCCGTACCTGCCGGTACCCGGCGGATTGTGGTTGGCAACGCCAACGCGGCGGTGATTGAGGCGCTAGAAGCACCCGAGCGCTGGCCCTTCGGCGTCGCGGTGCTCACCGGCTTGCCGCGTGCCGGCAAGACCTTGCTCGGCCAATGGGCACAGCGGCTCCACGGGGTTGAGCGGCTGGACGTTATCGACGATGTCGAACGGCTTGAAGAAACCCACCTGTTCCATCGTTGGAATGCGGTGCAAGAGGGAGGCACCCAAGCCACAACGCAAGGCGGTCGCGCGCTGCTCCTGATCGCCAATGCCGATCCCTCGGGCGGCGCGAGCTGGCGGATTACGCTCCCGGACCTTGCGTCGCGGATCGGCGGCTCGCTCCAGCTCGAGGTCGGTGTGCCGGATGATCAAATGGCGGGCGAGCTGATCCTTGCTCATGCCGAGCAGCGCGGACTAAGCCTGCCCGAAGGCGCTGCCGATTACCTTGCGCCGCGGACCACGCGCAGCTTTGCCGCGATCGAAGCCTTGGTCGCGGCGATTGATCGCATTTCCCTTGAACGCCAGACGCCTGCTACCATGTCTGTGTGGCGCGCGGCGCTGGAGGCGCTGCACGGTCCGGAGCAGCAGCGGCTGCTCTAAGCGGGGTGATTGCATTGGCTGCGCTTTGGTGGAACAAGTGAGGGGCGATGTTTGACGCGTTGATCAGCTATCTGGACTCAGTGCGCGCACGCGATCCGGCGCCGCGTTCGCGCTGGGAGATCCTGCTCTATCCGGGCGTGCTCGCGCTGGGCTTTCATCGCATCGCGAACTGGTTGTTCGATGCGCGGCTCTATTTCCTTGCACGCTTTGTGAATCACTTCTCGCGTCTGTTGACGGCCATCGACATCCACCCCGGTGCGCGCATCGGGAAGAACTTCTTTATCGACCATGGCTTTACCGTCATCGGCGAAACCGCCGAAATCGGCGACAATGTCACCATTTATCAATGCGTCACCCTGGGGGGCACAAACCCGGCCAACGGCAAGGGCGGCAAGCGTCACCCGACCATTCGTGACAATGTGATCATCGGCTCAGGCGCGCAGATCATCGGCCCGATCGAGGTTGGTGAGCGTGCGCGGATCGGGGCCAATGCGGTCGTGACCGATGATGTGCCTGCGGGCGCGACAACGATCGGGTTGAAGGCCCGTTCGACGCTGGTGCCGGCCGAGGAATGGATCCGCGATTTCATCCCTTATGGCACACCTTGCGATGATCCGCCCTGCGACGAGTATGGCCGTCCCCGGCGCGACTGTGTCGAAAAGCTTGAGGCGGAAATCGCCACGATGCGCGAGGAAATGGCGGTGATGAAGGCGACGCTCAGCGAACGCAGCGCACCGCCGCCCGAATCTGCCAATGCGCCGGTGCGGCTGCGCAAACGCGCGGCGAAGGACTGACGAAGGTGGCTGATTGAAGGGCGCGGCGCAAAGTCCGGGTCTGGCCGGACAGGTGGTTCCTTTTCCGCAGGTGCGCGGCGCGGATCAGGTAGGGTTCGAGCGGGCCGAGTTGATGCGCATTCTCGATCTCTATGGACGGATGGTCGCCGCGGGCGAATGGCGTGACTACGCGATGGACTTCACCCGCCACGCTGCGACCTTCGCCGCTTTCCGCCGCACCGCCGAGCGCCCGCAGGCCCGCGTCGAGAAACGCCCCGCGCTGCGCGGTAAGCAGGGCATGTGGACGCTGTTCGGCGAACATGGCCAAGTGCTCAAGCGCGGGCACGACCTGGCAAATGTCCTCGCGCCGATGGAGCGGCGGTTGGTCAAGGTGGTGGAGGAGTAGCCGGAAATTGCCGAGGGGGTCGCAATGAAATCATGGGTTCGTGCAGGGCTGGTGGCAGCTCTGGTTGCTGCGGTGCCAGTCCTGCCGCTTTAGGCGGGGGCCAAATACACCGAGCAAGGCTTTGCCTTCGAGACTGAGCAGAAACCGCAAGTGGTGGTGGTGCGGCCCAACATGTTTATGGGCACGCTCGATTCCGCCAATCGCCAGATCGAAGACCCTGAATGGCTGGCGGCGGCGCATGTCAATTTGCAGGAGTCACTGAAACGCCACCCGGCAGCCAAAACCGTGCAATGGCGTTTTGCAGACTGGAACGCGCCGACATCGAAGCCGCTTTCCGATGCCTTTTGGGAAACCTTCCTCTGCCTGCATCTGGATATGGTTTTCAAGGTTCCGCAAGGCAGCTTCCCGCCGGGCAGCTTTCCGCTTCCGCCCGGCAATGTCTTGGCGAAGCGTCTGAAGTCGTTACCGAGAAGATATTTCCCATACCGGCTGCCCGAAGCTGCCCAGGATGAGGTCCGTCCTACCGATCCGGAGGCGCAGTTCGCTCTCCTGATCAACATGCACGACGCATATTCCACAGATGGTGCGAAGCTTTCACGCCTGCTTGGCGGGATGGCAAATGTCATCAAGGACGGCGTTAATACCGAGCCCCTTCCGCCCCATTTCGGGTTCTCGATGCTGGTCGATCTGAGCGACGGCAAGGTCGTCGGGTATTTTGCCGATGGCGCATTCGGCGGCGATCTGCGCAAGCCCGCATCGGCCGACAAGCGGGTGGGGCAGATACTGACAGGCTGGCCGGTGCCGCGCTGAGCGGCGGGCAAAGCAAAGGCCCGCCCCCCTGCGGGGACGGGCCTCCTCAATTCCATTGCGGAAAGCCGGATCAGCCGCGCGCGGAACTCGGCCCCGTGCCGGTGACCTTCTGCATCGCGCGCAGGATATTGCCCGATTGCTCGCTGCCGCTTTGCGGGGCGATCAGGTTGGTGAGGGAATTGATCTCCTCCCACCGCGCGGCGAAGCCTTCGAGGGTGCGCTCGCCTTCCGGCAGCCACACGGCATTGTTCATCACTGTCCACGAGGAGTGATAGCCGC
>JBJTTE010000333.1:0-3330 GCA_046080005.1 Erythrobacter sp. | reverse complement strand
GATAACGGCGTGACCATGGCCAATATCCGCGCCAACATCCTTGTGCTTCTTGCGGTGGCGGCTGACGCCTATCCCATCGCGGCTGGCGAGAAGTAAGCGTTACAGGTCACTCGGCGGCTGTGACGCGGCATTCAGCACGCGTCCGCGCTCGTTCTGGTTGATCGCCAGCGCGAGTCCCGCCAGCGCCCCGAATTGGCGGGCGGCGCGGGCGGCCTTATCGCGGTCAGCGGCAGGGCTCATCCCGCCGCTTTCGAACAGGTTCTTGGCCTCGACCGCAATGATGACGGCACCCTGGCTGAACAGCGCGCGCAGCTCGCGCGCCTCGAAGGCGCTTTCCAGCTGCAGCAGATGCTCGACATAGGTCGGGTGGACCAGCACGCGCGCCTCGACCTGATCGTCGCTGTAGAGCGCGAAGGTCTCGCCAAAGGCAGGGTGCACCTGATCGACCCGGTCGAGCCGGTGGCCGTCAAAGCTGACATGATCGCTCGCCCCGCCAAGGCCCAGCCACTTGCGGTGCTTGCCCGCGCGTTCGAGCAGAGTGGTCGAATGGAAGGACCGGCCGAAGTTCATCTGGATCAGGGGGCCGCGGAAAACCGTCACCCAGCGGCGGTTCTTGCCCGATCCGCGCTGCTCTTCAAGCTGGACCTCGTAGAGGTTGAAATCATGCCCCTCGAGTGCGCCGTGCCAACGATCCTCGAAGTGCGAACGGTCAAAGCCGGGGAGCAGGCCATAGGTGCGCGCGGCCTCGAACTCCGCTCCGGGTTCGACCTCGGCGGCATAGGCAAGGCCGTAGCTGGCGGCGATCGCCGAATTGATCCCGACCTTGATCGCCTGCTTGGCGGCGGAAATCGGACGCGAGGCCCAGTAGCTTGCCGCGACAAAGCCGGCGACCGTCAACAAAGGCGCCACGGCGGACTGGCCAAGCGGGCTGAACCAAACGAAGGACAGCACCGGCATCAGGATCACCGCGCTCCATACCCAGCGCGAGATTGCCTGCTGCTTTGCACTGTCCCGCATGACGCTTTGCTCGGCGAGCCAGTCTTCCAGGCCGCCCCGCATCAGGCCTTCAATATCGCTGCCCATTGCCTCTCCCGCGCCATTCTTTAACAAGTTTGCAGCACATACGCAGGGGCAAGGTAAAGGGAAAAAGAATGAGCTGGGCGATGGGTTTGATTCTCGCGGTTGTGGTGCTCGTGGTGGTGCTGGTGATCGGCATCTACAACAACCTGGTCGGATTGCGGCAGAGCGTGCGTCAGGGCGTGGCCGATATTGATGCCCAGCTGCGCCAGCGGCATGATCTGATCCCCAATCTGGTCGAGACCGTGAAGGGCTATGCCGCCCACGAATCCGAGACGCTGGAAGCGGTGATTGCGGCGCGCAATACCGCCGCAAGCAGCACGCCATCCTCAGGCAGCGAGCAGCAATTGCGTCTTTCGCTCGACAACCTGCTGGCTCTCGGCGAGGCCTATCCCGATCTCAAGGCATCGGCGAACTTCCAGTCGCTGCAAGGCGAGCTGGCCGATGTCGAGGACAAGCTTGCTGCGGCACGGCGCGCGCTCAATGCGGCGGCGGCGCGCTTCAACGCCGCGCGCGAGTCCTTTCCGGCGGTTCTGTTCGCCCGCGCTCTCGGATTCGCCGAGGCAGATTTCCACCGACTGGACGATAGCGAGCAGGGAACGGTCGATCAGACCCCGAAAATCGCCTTCTGAACCGCTGGAAAGCGTGATTTTTCCGTCACATTGCGGTCGTGATGAGGCCATTGTCTTCGAAAAGTAACATTTCGCTCCGGCGGGGTGCATTTTTCGTTTGCATTTCCCCCCCCAAGCCCTAATTGCGCGCTTCCGCTGCCCCAAGGGGACTTCCAAACCGCAAGGCAGCTTGTCGTTTTATGGTTCAACAGAACTGTTTTGGGGGTCCCTTGAGTTGCACATCTATCCTGACGCACGCGCTGTAGTCCGCGACCTTCGCCCGGACGAACCCGTTATCCTGAACCGCCCGCACGCCGCGCGGCGCGCCGCCCGTTTCTTCGTGGAGAAGTTTCCAGGCAAGGTGCTCTATGCGGTCAAGGCCAACCCGGCACCCGACCTGATCGAGGTGCTGTGGAGCGCCGGTGTCACGCATTACGATGTCGCCTCGATCACCGAGGTGCGGCTCGTGCGCGGCATCCTGCCAGAGGCCGTGCTGTGCTTCATGCATCCGGTGAAGACACCGGCGGCGATTGCCGAAGCCTATTTCGAACACGGCGTGCGCACCTTCAGCCTCGATTGCAGCGAGGAGCTGGAGAAGATCGTTGATGCCTGCCGTTCGCCCGAAACCGGCGAAGCGCCGCGCGATCTGCGCCTGTGCGTGCGGCTGCGCGTCTCGAGCGAATATTCCGAGCTTTCGCTCGCCAGCAAGTTTGGCTGCGATCTGATCGAAGCCCCGGCATTGCTGCAGGAAGCGCGCCAGCACTGCGACTGGCTGGGCGTATGCTTCCACGTCGGTAGCCAGGCGATGACCCCGTTCGCCTTCGTTCAGGCGCTGGACCGCACCCGTGCGGCGATTGCCGAAGCGTCGGTGGTGATCGACATGATCGACGTGGGTGGGGGCTTCCCGAGCGCCTATCCGGGGCTCGAACCGCCGCCGATGGAAGATTACTTCGCCATCATCGCGCGCCATTTCGAGGCGCTGCCGATCGCCTATAACGCCGAGTTGTGGTGCGAGCCCGGCCGTGCGCTGTGTGCCGAATACAGCTCGATGATCGTGCAGGTGAACAAGCGCCGCGATGACGAGCTTTACATCAACGATGGCGCCTATGGCGCGCTGTATGATGCTGCGCATGTCGCGTGGCGTTTCCCCGTGCAGGCGCTCGAGGACGACCTAATCGAGGCGGACGCGGACTTTGCCTTCTACGGGCCGACCTGCGACGATGCCGATTACATGAAGGGCCCCTTCGCGCTCCCGGCGGATATTCAGGCAGGCGACTATATCGAGATCGGGATGCTCGGCGCTTACGGCGCGGCAATGAAGACCGGGTTCAACGGCTATGGCAATGCGGTTGTCGTAACCGTCGCTGACGAGCCGATGATGAGCCTGTTCAACGGTAGCCGCGTGCGCGAGACGATCGATAACGTCGTGAGCCTGCGCTAGAACGCGCATCGCCGCCGCTCCGCATTATCAACGGGGCGGCGGCATTACGGTTGTGCGGTTTAGGGTCGGGACTCAATTGGCCCACCAGATGATGGCGGCGACGATGAGTACGGCTGAGAGGAAAATGTCTGCGCGCTTGTCGTAGCGTGTGTGGATGCGGCGGAAGTCTTTGAGGCGGCAGAAGCAGCGTTCGATGCTGTT
>JBJTTE010000332.1:0-24468 GCA_046080005.1 Erythrobacter sp. | reverse complement strand
GTTTTCAAAGCCATATTTTATAAATTAAATATGTTTATTAAAGCCTGGGGTCAAAGCCGACCACAAAATTTACACACACGTGTCTAAAGTTTATACCCGCCTCGGCCGGATTGGGCGCGCTGCGGATCATCGCCACCACTTCATCAAGGTTCGAAACCGCGACGACCAGGCCGAGCAAGATATGCGCTTGGGCCCGGGCCTTCGCGAGTTCGAACTTGGTGCGCCGGGTGATCACCTCCTTGCGGAAGGCAATGAACGCGGCAATGAAGTCGCGCAGCACCAACACTTCAGGCCGCCCGCCGCGGATCGCCAGCATATTGGCAGGGAACGAAGCCTGCGCCGGTGTGTGCCGCCAGATCTGGTTCAGCACCACATCATGGGTTGCATCGCGCTTGAGGTCGATCACCACGCGCACCCCTTCGCGTGAGGATTCGTCGCGGATATCGGAAATGCCCTCGATCCGCTTGTCCTTGGCGGCTTCGGCGATCTTCTCGACCAAGGCGGACTTGCCGACCTGATAGGGGATCGAGGTGAATACGATGCTGACGCGGTCGTTGCGCCCGGTCTCGATCTCGTGGCGGCAGCGCATCAGGATCGACCCACGCCCGGTGGTATAGGCCTGCCGTGCACCGTGCGTGCCGAGGATCAGCGGGGCGGTCGGGAAATCGGGACCGGGGATGTACTGGATCAGCTCTTCCGAGGTGATCGCAGGATTGTCCATATAGGCAAAGCAGGCGTCGATGACCTCGCCGAGGTTGTGCGGCGGCACGTTGGTCGCCATGCCGACTGCGATCCCGCCCGCGCCATTGACCAGCAGGTTGGGAAAGCGCGCCGGGAGAACCGTGGGCTCCTTGCGGCTGCCATCATAGTTGTCGGTGAAATCGACCGTATCCTTGTCGAGATCGTCGAGCAGGCTGTTCGCCACCCGCGCCAGTCGCGCTTCGGTATAGCGCATTGAGGCAGGCGGATCGGGGTCCATCGAGCCAAAGTTGCCCTGACCGTCGATCAACGGCACGCGCATCGACCAAGGCTGGGTCATCCGAGCAAGGGCGTCGTAGATCGCGCTGTCGCCGTGCGGGTGATAATTGCCCATCACATCGCCGACGATCTTGGCGCTTTTGCGATAAGGCTTGCCGGCAACGAAGCCGCCCTCCTGGCTCGCGAACAGAATCCGGCGGTGCACCGGCTTCAAGCCATCGCGCACGTCGGGCAGCGCGCGGGCAACGATCACGCTCATGGCATAGTCGAGATAGCTCGACTTCATCTCATCGACGATGTCGATGCGCTCGAAGTTGCCCATCGGGCTTGCGGGAGAATCGATGATGTCGCTGTCGTCGCTCAAAGGTCAGTGCCGTTTCTGTGAGTGTTGTAATGCCGTGCGCGGCGGACCCGGTCATATCAGCGCCGGTGATCGCCTTCCATTTAGGCAGATACCCTTGGTTTCGCCACTATCGGGTAGGAACGTAGAAGGAACATCGTGAATTTTTCCACATTTGCAGCGATCACGACGCGGCTCCAGCACCCAGGGCATTCAAACCGCGTTCAGCACGCTATGACTAGCGGCGATTGCAAATCACGTGTGGGCAGTTCAAAGGTTCGGTGAGAGCTTACGCGACGGACGCGCATGAGAAGATTGCGTCTGCCTGCGTTTTTTGTGGAGGGTGCAGTGAAAATTTTGTCTTCGCTTCGTGGTTCGACCGATCTTGCTCGCCAGCTTGCGTTGGCCGTTGCGCTTGCTGGTGGCAGTGTGATGTTCGCCGCGCCGGGCCTCACAGATGCGGCACATGCTCAGAAAAAAAAGAAGGACGAGCAAAAACAGAGCGCTTCCGCCTACACCAATGAATTTGTTGCTGCCTATCAGCCGGTTGATGCTGCGCTGAAGGCACCCGGTGCGGTTCTCGCCACGCTTAAGCCGCAAGTTGAGGCGCTGGTGCCTCTGGCTGTTTCGCCCGACGACAAGATGGCCCTTGGCGGGCTCATGTTTAACAGCGGGATCACCGGCAAAGATGTCCCGCTCCAGTTCCAGGGTGTCGAATTGATGTTGGCGAGCGGCAAGGTCGCGCCTGCGGAGCTGGGCAAATTTAATGTTGTCGCCTTCCAGCTTGCCAATGCGCTCAATCAATATGGCAAGGGGCGCACCTACCTGCAGCAGGCGATCGACCTCAATTACAGCGCGCCCGGCACCACGACTTCCGATCTGCAAATGAATCTGGCTGAGCTGTACTTTGCCGAGGAGAACTACGTCGCGGGTCTCAAATACCTCACCGATGCGATCGCTGCCCGCAAGGCTCAGGGTCAGACCATTGATCCCCGCTGGTATAAGCGCGGTGTTTCGGTTGCCTATTCAAACCAGGTCGTCCCGCAGGTCTATGATTTTGTCGGCATGTGGGTGATGGACTACCCGACCGCCGAAAATTGGCGGGATGCGGTCAATCTGACGCGCAACCTCAATGATTTTGAGGGTCCTGTGATGCTCGACCTGCTCCGTCTGGGCAAAAAGGTCGGCACGCTCAAGGAAAAGAATGACTACATTTTCTACGTCGAATCCGCCGATACGCGCCGCCTCCCGGTCGAAGTCAAGGCAGTGATCGAGGATGCCTATGCCGCAGGGGTGATCCCCAAAGGCAGCGACAGTTGGGTCGAGGAACAGTACAAGAGCGCAAGCGGCCTTATCGCACAGGATCGCGCTGCGCTGCCCTTGCTGGAGCGTGACGCCAATGCGCCCGCTGCCAGACTCCGCACTGTGCTCGCGGCAGGCGATACGTTCCTCAGCTACGGCGAATATGACAAGGCGGCGGGGTTCTATCAGCGCAGTCTGTCAATGCCCGAAGTGGACCGCAACCTGGCCCTTACCCGGCTCGCGATCTCTCAGATCGGTTCCGGCAATATCGAGGCGGCACGGGCAACGCTGGCACAGGTTGATGGCGTGCGCGCCCCAATTGCCAAGCTATGGAGCGCCTATGCGCAGCAGCAGATGAGCGCGGCGGCAGCTGGCGGCTAAAAGCCTGCGTGAGGTTATCACGGTCAACGAGCGCCGGGTGGAAGGCCGCCCGGCGCTCTTTTTTGTGAGGTTCAATGCCACAATTGCAAGGGACAGGCGGCTTGCTCCAACTGCTCTGCATGCCTAAATGACCTGATATGAACGACCTCGCCAGCACCCCGCAGCCGCCTGTTGCCGAAGAGCGGCCAGCCCGCCAGCGCAAGCCCGACTGGATCCGTGTCCGCGCCCCTGTGAGCGAGGGCTACAACGAGACGCGCAAACTGATGCGCGAACTCAATCTGCACACCGTTTGCGAGGAAGCGGCCTGCCCCAATATCGGAGAGTGCTGGACCAAGAAGCACGCAACGGTAATGATCCTCGGCGATGTTTGCACACGCGCCTGTGCGTTCTGCAACGTCAAGACCGGGATGCCAAAGGCGATCGATCCGTTCGAGCCTGAAAACACCGACATTGTTGCGGCGAAGATGGGGCTTGAGCACATCGTCGTCACCAGCGTTGACCGCGATGACCTGCCCGACGGCGGCGCAAGCCAGTTCGTCAAGGTGATCGAGGCGTTGCGCCGGAATACGCCGAATACGACAATCGAGATCCTGACCCCGGATTTTCGTGGCAAGATGCGCCGTGCGGTCGAGATGATCTGCGAGGCCGGACCCGACGTTTACAACCACAATCTTGAAACCGTGCCGCGCCTTTATCCGACCATCCGGCCTGGTGCGCGCTACTATGCCTCGCTGCGGCTGTTGGAGGAGGTGAAGGCCCATAATCCCATGATCTTTACGAAGTCCGGGATCATGCTGGGGCTGGGCGAACAGCGGCTTGAAGTACACCAGGTCATGGATGACATGCGCTCGGCCGAGGTCGATTTCATCACCATGGGCCAGTATCTTCAGCCGACCCCTAAGCACGCCAAGGTCGAGGAGTTTGTCACGCCCAAGGCCTTTTCCGCCTATGGCGCGATTGCGCGGGCCAAAGGCTTCCTGCAAGTCGCTTCAAGCCCGCTCACCCGTTCAAGCTATCACGCGGGTGACGACTTTGCCAAAGTGCGCGCAAGGCGGGAGGACAAACTCGCGCGGGAAAACGCACGGGCCGGAGCCAAGGCTGGAGCCTGATGCCTGGCATCCGTGAAACCCGCCGCCTTCCCTATAGTGCGGAACAAATGTTCGATCTGGTTGCCGATGTAGGCCGGTACGGCGAATTTTTGCCGTGGGTGATCGCAACGCGTGTGCGCTCGAATAGCGAGACCGAAATGGTCGCGGACATGGTCGTGGGGTTCAAGGCCATCCGCGAGAGCTTTACCTCGCGCGTCCGCAAAGATCGCCCACGCGAGATTGACGTGCACTACCTCGACGGACCGCTCAGCGATCTCGACAATGTCTGGGTTTTCCGACCTGTGGATGACCATGTATGCGAGATCGATTTCAAGGTCGAATTTACCTTCAAGAACCGGCTGTTCGAGAGGATCGCTGGGCAATATTTTGACAAGGCATTCCGCAAGATGGTGCAGGCTTTCGAGGCTCGCGCCGCGCAGCTCTACGGCAGCAGCAGTTCCAGCGCCCAAAGCGTGGCCTGACGGCGAATTTCGGCTCGCCCGTCGGGGCCATCCCCACCTTCAAAAAACCGTAGCTCGCCTTCGGGCGCATCTGTCTTGTTCCGAACCACGCGGCCGAAGACGACTGTGCCGACTGGCTTCTGGGGGCTGCCGCCGCCTGGTCCGGCTATCCCGCTAATCGCAACGGCGACATCTGCACCGGAGCGATCAAGCGCGCCCTTAGCCATCGCCCAGACACAGGCGATCGACACGGCGCCGAAGGTCTCGATGATGTCGCTCGCGACTCCGAGCATTTCGATCTTGGCTTCGTTGGAATAGGTCACAAAGCCGCGCTCAAGCACAGCAGATGAGCCGGCAATTTCGGTGATCGCGCCGGCCACCAGCCCGCCCGTGCAGCTCTCGGCTACGGTTACCTTGCGGGCCGCCGCGACATTTTCAGCGACGACCCGCGCCGCGAGTGCAGCGATATCGGCGGGAAGCAGGGAGTTGGCCACAATCAGATTACTTGCTTGCTGTGCCGGTCGCCGTGGCAGCCGCACGGCAAATCGGAGGATTCTTGAGGTCGGCCAGCTCGACAGCAAAGGCCATCAGGCCGCCTACGTTTTGGCTTGGCAGCGGGCTGATCAGTTCAAGCCCGCGTTCAATCTTTCCGCAGGTGTCGCCTTTGATTTCCTTAGCAATCATTTGACCGAGAAAGGCATCGATGAACGGACGCAGCGCTTCTTCCGGCATGCTTGCGATCATCGCATCCATGTCCATCCCTGCCGCATCCTGGCCATTCTGCTGATCAGCCATGAAGGCTTTGAGCAGGCGGAAAGCGCCTGGCCAAGCCTTGTCCTGCCCTTCGCGGAACTGGGCAATATAGGCTTCGCCGCCAGTTGCGATGAAGCCATTGCTGGATAAGCGATTGGCGCAAGCAGTCTTGGTCGCATCAAAGGCAACCGGCATGGCATAGACCACCGCGTCAGCCAGATCTGCAGGATTAACGCAGGCCTGCTGCTGGGCCTGAGCGGTCTGAGCGGAAGCTACCGCGATCAAGGCGAGGGCTGAAGCAATCAAGCGGTGGGTCATGTTGATGATCCTTCCTGAGCAAGTGTCACAAGTACGATGGCCTGCGCGGCGATGCCTTCGCCGCGACCGGTAAAGCCGAGTTTTTCAGTGGTGGTGGCCTTGATGCTGACGGCCTGTTCCGCAAGCCCCATCAACCGGGCGACCTCGGCGCGCATTGTCGCGCGGTGAGGACCGATCTTGGGCGCCTCGCATATCAGCGTCAGATCGACATTGGCGATGGCATAGCCCGCAGTGCCGGCAAGCCCAACGGCATGCTCGAGAAACTGACCCGAACGCGCGCCGCGCCACTGCGTGTCGCTGGGCGGAAAATGGGTGCCAATATCGCCTTCGCCGACCGCGCCGAGCACCGCATCGGTAATCGCATGTAGCGCCACATCGGCGTCGGAATGGCCAGCAAGGCCCTTGTCATGCGGGATCGGCACGCCGCATAGCCAGAGTTCTTCGCCCGGCTCAAGCCGATGCACGTCAAAGCCCTGGCCAATGCGAAAGGCGGGTTGAACCATAGCTTCGGCAAAATCCTCGACAAAGGTGATCTTCTTCAGGCGTTCATCGCCATCGATTAACGCAACTGAACCGCCGCTTGCTGACAGCACCTGCGCGTCATCTCCCGCATCAGTGGCTCCGGGCCACGCGCGGTGTGCAGCGAGGATATCGGGATACCGGAAAGCTTGCGGGGTCTGCACCCGGCGCAACGTCTCACGCGCGGCCTTACCGCTCATCATCCCTTCGCTGGCGAGCGCAAGGCTATCGACCACCGGGAGCACAGGGATCGCCCCCGGGTGGGCATCCAGCGCGGCGAGCAATCGAGCGATGACGTCGCGTGACAACCCAGGGCGGGCGGCGTCGTGGATGAGCACGCGTGTCGGAGCAGTCTCGGACAAGGCCTCAAGCCCGGACCGCACCGAGTCTTGCCGCGTCGCCCCGCCGAGATCAAATTGCACGCCCGCAAGCCCGGCAAGCGCAGCTTCGGCATGTGCCCGTGCATCTGCCGCAATCACCACAATCAGCGGGGCAGCACCTGCCGCAAGCAGAGCTTCAACAGAATGCCGGATCAAGGGCTTGCCGCGCCATGCCCGGAATTGCTTGGGCATTTCCCCACCCACCCGCAGACCCTTTCCCGCAGCGACCACGATCGCTGCGAAGGAGGGGAGAGAGGGGGTAGATTGCATCGCGGCTCGGCTTAGGGTCTGGACGTGCTTTCGGCAATCCACTAAGCGGCTGCCCATAATTTAGGCAATAATTTCTACATGACGGTGCTTCCTTCTCCGCCACCCCTGAAGTCGATTGCGATCGGTCCGGTTACGGTTGCCGATCCGGTGCTGCTCGCCCCGATGACCGGGGTCACTGACATGCCGTTTCGGACATTGGTGCGGCGCTATGGGTCGGGGCTGAACGTGACTGAGATGGTCGCGAGCGAGTCGGCGATCCGCGAGACCCGCCAGTCATTGCAGAAGACCGCTTGGGACCGGATTGAGGAACCGGTTTCCATGCAACTCGTCGGTTGCGATCCGGCCTCGATGGGGGAGGCTGCCAAGCTCCAGGAAGGCAACGGCGCTGCGATCATAGACATCAATTTCGGTTGTCCGGTGCGCAAGGTCGTCGGCCAATTGGCGGGCAGCGCGCTGATGCGCGAAGTGCCGCTTGCGGTGCGATTGATGGAAGCGACCGTCAAAGCGGTCAAAGTGCCGGTCACGGTCAAGATGCGAATGGGCTGGGATCACAACAGCCTTAATGCCCCCGATCTGGCGCGCATGGCCGAGGATATCGGGGTCCAGATGATCACCGTTCATGGGCGCACCCGTAACCAGATGTACAAGGGCAGCGCCGATTGGGCCTTCGTGCGCAAGGTGAAAGAGGCGGTCCGCATCCCGGTGATCGCCAATGGCGATATCTGCACGATCGACGATGCCGCTACGGCACTCGCGCAGTCCGGCGCGGACGGCGTGATGATCGGACGCGGCGCCTATGGCAAGCCGTGGCTGCTGGGGCAGGTTATGCACTGGTGGCGTAGCGGGGAGGCGCGGGCGACGCCTGGCATTGACGAGCAATATGCGCTCGTGGTCGAACATTATCGCCGCATGCTTGACCACTATGGACGGGACACCGGCGTCAAGATGGCCCGCAAGCATTTGGGCTGGTATACCAAGGGCTTGCACGGTTCGGCAGAGTTCCGAAACAAGGTTAATTTTATCGACGATGCCGATCAGGTGCTGGGCGAAATCGAGTGCTTTTACGCGCCCTTCCTGATGCAGCAGGCGGCCTGATCAGTGGCAACCAGCCCGACGCAGTCCCCGGCCGAAGGCCGTCCTGATGCCCGCGCGCAGCTTTCCGGCTTGATCTTCGCGGTGGTGCTGATCGACAGCGAGGGACGCATCTGCGAGGTCAACCAGGCTGCTGAAGACTTGCTGGGCACCAGCGCCAATCGGCTGATTGGGGCACGTCTCATTGATCGCATCGGGCCGCTCGATCCCCGGGTCGAGGCGCGTTTGGCCGCGAGTGACGAGGCTTTGGTCGCGCGCGATCAGCCGATCCGGGTTGGCGCATATGAAACGCGGGTAAACCTGACGGCATCTCCGCTTGCCGGCTTTCCCGGGTGGCAGGTGGTGACGTTGTCGCAGATCGGGCATGATGAAGGTGCCAATCCGGCAGGCGGCGAAGCAATGCTCGGCGCGCCGGCTGTGCTGGCGCACGAGATCAAGAACCCGCTCGCTGCGATCCGAGGGGCTGGGCAGTTGGCAGCGCGCAAGCTTCCCCATGCTGACAAGAAACTGGCGCGCATGATTACCGATGAGGTTGATCGCATTGCCCGCCTGATTGACCGGATGCAGCAGCTCGGCAGCACTCGCACCGGCCCGGTTGAAGCCTGCAATCCGCATGAGGCGATCCGCGCCGCAATTGCGACAATGCGGGCGGCCAATGGCACTCACGCCGAAGTCGAGATCCGAGAGGAGTTCGATCCCTCGTTACCCCCGCTGCTGGCCAATCGTGACGCTCTCGAACAGGTGCTGATCAATCTGATCTCCAATGCCCGCGATGCCGCACTCGCGGCGGGCAGTGAGGCAATGGTGATCGTCCAGACCCGGTTCGTCAGTGGACTGGCATTCAAGGCGATTCGCTTCGAGCGAGCTGTCCCATTGCCGATCGAGATTACAGTGAGCGATAATGGGCCCGGCATTGACCCTGGCTTGCGCGATCATGTGTTTGAACCCTTTGTCTCGTCCAAACCATCTGGCCAGGGTCTAGGACTGTCGCTGGTGCGCAAGCTGGTTCGCGACATGAACGGCAACATCAGCCATGATCGCGATACGCGCAGAGGCTTGACCCATTTTCGGCTACATTTGCCTCAGGCGCCGGGCGCTCGCTAACCTATGCCCACCAGCAAGCCGATCCTGTTGGTCGAAGATGATGTTGCGATTGCAACGGTCATCACAGCTGCCCTTGAAGATGAGGGCTTTGCGATTGTTCACTGCTCCAGCATCGCCGCGCGTGACAAGCAGCTAGGTTCGCGCCGGTGCGGAGTGATGCTGACCGATGCCATTCTTGAGGATGGCGACGGCCTTGAAAGCTTGGCCGCGGTTCGCAAGCACGCGCCGGACATGCCGGTGATCGTCCTTTCGGCCCAGAACACACTCGATACCGCTGTGCGCGCGAGCGAGAGCGAGGCGTTCGAGTATTTTCCCAAGCCGTTCGATCTCGACGAGCTGGTGCAGGCTGTCTGGCAAGCGGCAGGTGCCCGTGCTCGTGCTGAAGACGAAAAGGGAATCGCTCCATCAGAGCCTGAAGGCGAGCGGATGCCGCTGGTCGGACGTAGTCCGGCGATGCAGGGTGTCTACCGCATGATCACTCGTGTGCTGCGCAACGATCTGACGGTGCTGATCACCGGCGAAAGCGGCACTGGCAAGGAACTGGTTGCCGAAGCGATCCACGAACTGGGCAACCGCCGCACCGGCCCGTTTGTTGCTGCCAACACCGCCGCAATCCCGGCCGATCTGGTTGAAAGCGAGCTCTTCGGTCACGAAAGAGGGGCCTTTACGGGCGCCATTGCACAGGCAATCGGCAAGTTCGAACAGGCCAATGGCGGCACGCTGTTTCTCGACGAGATCGGCGATATGCCCGCCGAAGCACAGACCCGCCTGCTGCGGGCGCTGCAATCGGGGCGCATTCGGCGTGTGGGCGGACGGCAGGAGATCGCGGTCAATGTCCGCATCATCGCCGCCACCAATCGCGATCTCACCCCGATGATCGCTGCGGGCACCTTTCGCGAGGATTTGTTCTACCGTCTCAATGTGGTGCCGATCGAGCTTCCGCCTTTGCGCGAGCGGCGCGAGGACGCGGCTGCTCTGGCGGTCCATTTCCTGACGCTTGCAGCGGAGGATGGTCTGCCCAGACGGGTGCTTACCCCCGACGCAATCGAGCGGCTAGAGGCACGCAGCTGGCGTGGCAATGTCCGCGAACTGCGCAACGTGGTCTATCGCCTCGCGCTTATGGCCCGCGATGAGCGGATTGATGCCGAAAGCGTGGCTGACATTATCGGGCCCGAAGTAGCGCTCGCCGCTCCACCGCAAAGTGACGGGCAGGGCGGCTTCGGCGCCGTATTGGCGGGTTGGCTTGCTGCCGAGAATCCGCCACCTGGGGCGCTATATCACCGCGCGCTGGCGGCGTTTGAAAAGCCATTGATCGAATATGCCCTGGGGCGCACGGGCGGCAATCAGCTGCGCGCCGCGCAATTGCTGGGGATCAATCGTAATACTCTGCGCAAGCGCATCGGCGAGCTTGGGCTCGAACCGGATCGCTTCTCGCCATCCTGACCGGCGCACATCTCGCACATAACATCGCAACTCCGGGCACCAAGTCGAGATTGGCCTTGCGTCTCTGCCACACCACTGTTGTAAAGTGGCAACGATGGAGCAAACCCCTGATCCGTTGCTGAACATGTCTGCGCGGCAGTCGCCTCGCTGGTGGCGGCGCTTCATTGTCGGTGCGCGAAAGGCGAACGTGTTTCGCTGGCTGGAAGCTGTTGCCGGGGTGGCGCTGATTGCAGCGATTGTCGCGACATGGTCGGCCTATTCCCGATCTGACGAGCCGAACGATCTCTTGCCGACAATGGAGGTGTCGCTGTTGCTGATGGCGACACTTGTGCCGGCCATGATGTTGCTCGTGTTGATTGGTCGCCGCTTGGCGCTGCGCCGTGCCTCGGGGAGCACCGCAAGGCTTCATGTGCGGCTCGTGTTCTTCTTTTCGATGGTCGCGGCCGTGCCAACACTGCTGGTGGCAGGCTTTGCTGCGTTCCTGTTCCAGACCGGGGTGGACTTCTGGTTCTCAGATGAATCCCGGGGGCTGATGGAGAATGCGAACGCACTGGCGCAGAACTACTATGACTCCAACCAGCGCGATGTCGAACAGAACACCGTCATCATGGCCTCGGACATGCGCGATACGCTGGTGCGGGTGCCGATCACTGATCCTGACTTTCCGGACTTCTACGCCTATCAGGTTCAGGCCCGCGAGATTTCCGAAAGCGCGATCCTCCAACGGATGCCTGACGGTTCTTTCCGCACTGCGGCCGCGCTTAATCTGACCCAGGACAACAGTCCGCTTACGTTTAGCCGTGAGGCGTTGCCGCAGCTTGATCGCGGCGAGCTTGTGGTCGTGGTCGGCGGCCCCGAACGAATCGAGGCGCTGGCACCGATCGACACGCAGTCGGGCGTCTATCTCTACAACGCCCGAACCACCGAAGAGACGATGTTCAATTCCTGGTCGCGGGCGCAATCGATCGTCACCGCCTATGATCGGTTGACAGGCAATGCGCGCACGCTCCAGCTGCGTTTCAACATCGCGCTGGTGGCAGGTAGTTTGCTTCTGGTCGGCATCGCGATCTGGTTCGCATTGCGCTTTGCTGACCGGCAGGTTGAGCCGCTGACCAATCTGGTGGGCGCGGCGCGCAAAGTTGGGCAGGGCAACTTCGCGCTCAGGCTCGAGGGGCGCACCGGCGCTGACGAAATCGGCCTGTTGAACCGCGCGTTTAATCGGATGACCGCTCAGCTCGAAAAGCAGACCCAGGCGCTCGTGAACGCAAACCGCCAGATCGATGACCGCCGCGCCTTTACCGAAGCGGTACTGGAATCTGTCACGGCAGGGGTAGTTTCGGTCGACGAGGAAGCGCGGGTGACGCTCATGAATTCCTCGGCACAGGCGCTGCTCGCCCATGACGGCTTGTCTGCTGACCTGATCGGTCAATCGCTTGAGTTGCTTGCGCCCGAGCTCACGCGGGTCGTCACCGAGGGCAAGGAACGCGCGATCATCACCCACGCAAAGGGCACCGAGCTTCTGACCCTTGCGGTCAAGGTTGCACCAGGCACCAGCGGGCACGTCATCACCTTCGAGGACATTACGCGCCAGTTGCTGGATCAGCGTCAGGCGGCCTGGTCAGATGTCGCCCGGCGTATTGCGCACGAGATCAAGAACCCGCTGACCCCGATCCAGCTTGCGACCGAGCGGTTGAAGCGCCGCTACCGCACCCAGGTGGGCGACGAGGACCGCGTGCTGTTCGACGAGCTCACCAGCACCATCGTGCGGCAAGTGGGCGATTTGCGTAAGATGGTTGACGAGTTTTCCTCGTTTGCGCGCCTGCCCAAACCCGTGTTTCGCCATGAGGATGCGCTGGACCTCGTCCGGCAAGCGGTGTTCCTGCAGGAGGTCGCGCATTCAGGCATCGCGTTCAGCGTTGCCTCGTCCGGGCTGATCAACCGTGAGGTGCGCTGTGATCGCCATCAGTTCGGGCAAGCGATGACCAATGTGCTCAAGAACGCGGTCGAAGCGATCGAGACACGCGCAGCCGATGCAAAGGGTGCCTATGCGGGCGAAATCGCGGTCACGATGCGCGACGCGGGCGAGGCCATCATGGTCACCATCGAAGATAATGGTGTCGGCCTTCCCGCTGACCGCGAGCGCATAACCGAGCCCTATGTCACCACCCGCGAGAAGGGCACGGGGCTTGGCCTCGCGATCGTCAACAAGATCGTAGATGAGCACGGCGGTGACATGAGCTTTGCCAGCGCGCCCAGCGGCGGCACCCGTGTCATCCTCCGCTTTGCACGGGATCCTCTGCCCGTTGAAGGCGGCATCCCTTGATCCCGATTTTGCCTTTCACAAACCTAACATCCAAAGGACTCGCCTGATGGCGCTCGAAATCCTGATCGTTGACGATGAACGCGATATTCGCGAACTGGTGGCCGGCGTGCTTGGCGATGAGGGCTATGCCTGCCGCACCGCCGCCGACAGCACAGAAGCGCTCGCCGCCATTGACGAGCGTCGTCCAAGCCTCGTGCTGCTCGATGTATGGCTCCACGGCAGCCAGATGGATGGGCTTGAGCTGCTTGATGCGATCAAGCAGCGTGAACCCAATCTGCCGGTGATCATCTTCTCGGGTCACGGCAATATCGATACGGCAGTCGCCGCGGTTGGGCGCGGGGCGATGGATTTCATTGAAAAGCCCTTTGAGGCCGAACGTCTGTTGTTGCTGGTCGAGCGAGCTACCGAAACCGAGCGGCTGCGGCGCGAAAACAGCCGGTTGCGCGAAGGCAGTTGGGGCAGCGCCGAATTCACTGGCAATTCGCCCGCGATCAATGCTGTGCGCGCGACGCTCAAGCGCGTTGCGAACACCGGCAGCCGGGTGCTGATTTCCGGGCCAGCTGGGGCGGGCAAGGAAGTCGCCGCGCGTTTGCTTCATGGGTGGAGCGGCCGGGCCAATGGTCCCTTTGTTCTGGTCAATTCGGCTCGCATCACGCCCGAACGCTTCGAACAGGAACTGTTTGGTGAGGAAGTCGGCGGCAAGCAGGTGCGTCCGGGCCTGCTTGAACTCGCGGACGGTGGCACGCTGTATCTCGACGAGATTGCTGATATGCCCCTCTCGACGCAGGCGCGGATCTTGCGGGTACTGACTGATCAGAGCTTTGTTCGCGTCGGCGGGACCCGTCAGATCGGGGTCGATGTTCGGGTTGTTTCCTCGACCACGCGCGATCTGACGGTTGAAATGGCCGAAAAACGGTTCCGCGAGGATCTGTTCTACCGGCTCAATGTTGTGCCTGTGGTGTTGCCGGCTCTTTCGCAACGGCGCGAGGATATCCCCGCGCTCGCCGAGCATTTCTTCTCTCGCTATTCGAACGATCAAGGCCTTGCTCCGCCGGAAATTTCGAGCGAGGCGATTGCGGCGCTGCAGGCTTATGATTGGCCGGGAAATGTTCGCCAGCTCAGGAATGTGGTCGAACGCACCATTATCATGACATCGCGTGAACGGCTTGGTACGGTAGAGCCCGACATGCTCCCGCCCGAGATCGTCGGCGGCCAGATCGGGCTTGCCAGCGACAGCCTTTCCGCGATCATGGGCGTGCCACTGCGCGAGGCCCGGGTAAGCTTCGAGCGCGAATACCTCTCGATCCAGATCCGGCGCTTTTCTGGCAATATCTCGAAAACCGCGACCTTCATCGGCATGGAGCGCTCCGCCCTCCATCGCAAGCTCAAGCTCCTTGGCATGGCCGACCGGCGCGAGGACGAGGATTGACCCGCCCACGCCTGCTGGGTCGTGCCGTAAACTTGCAGCCAGAAATCAAACCTTGTCGTGTGGCAAAGTAATCGTCATTATGTCGTTGAACGAGGCCACCTCTTCGGCGTCGTTCTCGCGAACCGGTAGAACCGGTCGCCAAGAACAGGAGCCACGACCATGTCTAGCGGGCGAACGCTCTCACCCCGTCCAGTTGCGCGTGCAGTGGCATCCAGTGAACCGAGAAGCTCTGAGGGTGGGCCTGCGGCTGCCCGCCAAAGCGGTAATCTTCAAGACGCATTCCTCAATCTGGTGCGCAAGAACAAGATCCCGGTCACCATGTTCTTGGTGAAGGGCGTGAAGTTGCAGGGCATTGTCACTTGGTTTGACAATTTTTCGGTTCTATTGCGCCGCGACGGCCAATCCCAGCTGGTCTACAAGCATGCGATCAGCACGATCATGCCCGGTCAATCGCTTGATCCGGCGCAGTTCGGGCGTCAGGCGGGCAATCGTAAGCAAAAGCTGCTCCAGGACATTTTCCTCAGCCGCGTGGCCGAAGCCAATGTGCAGGTTACGATGTTCCTTGAGAACGGGGTCATGCTTCAGGGGCGGATCGCGGCCTATGACCTGTTCTGCATGTTGCTCGAACGCGATGGCGCGGTGCAGCTTGCCTACAAGCATGCAGTTTCCACCATCCAGCCCGCGTCAACTGTCGATCTGAGTGTCGATGACGAGGATGGCGACCATGATGGGGCTGACGACTGAGCTTCGACAGCGATCTTCAGGACGAAGTGACCCGCGGGGCGCGGGCTCTGGTCCTGTGCCCAGACATCAGAGCCTTGCGCTACGATCTTGATGCGGCTGAACGCCTGGCCGAGGCGGAAGGACTGGCGCTCGCGATTGGAGTGGTCATCGCCCATTCGGCGGTTCTGCCCGTGCGTCAGATGCAGCCCAACACTTTGTTCGGCTCGGGCCAAGTCGAGAATATCGCCGTCTGGTGCGTCCAGCACGAAGCCGAACTGGTGATCGTTGATGGGGCACTCACCCCGATCCAGCAGCGTAATCTGGAAGACCGGCTGAAACGCAAGGTGATCGACCGGACCGGCCTGATCCTCGAGATTTTCGGCGAGCGCGCTGCGACTGCCGAGGGCCGCTTGCAGGTTGAATTGGCGCATCTTGACTATCAGCAGAGCCGTCTGGTGCGCAGCTGGACCCACTTGGAACGCCAACGCGGCGGCTTCGGTTTTCTTGGCGGTCCGGGTGAGACCCAGATCGAGGCTGACCGTCGCATGATCCGCCAGCGCATGGGCCGCCTGCGCCGGGAGCTGGAACAGGTCAGAAAGACCCGCAAGCTCCATCGCGAGCGGCGGGGGAGGGCACCATGGCCGGTGGTGGCGCTGGTGGGCTATACCACTGCGGGCAAATCCACGCTGTTTAACCGCCTGACCGGCGCCACCGTGATGGCCGAAGACCTGCTGTTCGCGACGCTTGATCCGACGATGCGGGCGATTGCCCTGCCTGGGGTAGACAAGGCGATCCTCTCGGACACGGTTGGCTTCATCTCCGATCTGCCGACACAATTGGTTGCCGCCTTTCGCGCGACCCTGGAAGAAGTGACAGCGGCAGACGTGATCTGCCATGTGCGCGATATGGCGAACCCGTCAAATGTCGCGCAGAAGAAGCAGGTGCTTGAGGTGCTCGCTGATCTCGGCGTGGTCGATGCTGAAACCGGAACGAGTGGCATTCCGATCATCGAGGTCTGGAACAAGTGCGATCTGCTTGATGCAACCAGCCTTGCCGAGCTGCGCGAGGCCGCTGCAGGGCAGGGGACGGCGATCGTATCGGCAGTGACGGGAGAGGGTCTGGACTTGCTCGAAGCAGAGCTTGCGCGGCTTTTGACGGGCGGCGCGAGAGAAGTCAGCTTCGTACTGCCGGTAAGCGACGGGCGGCGGATCGCCTGGCTGCATGCGCATGGCGAGGTGCTGGCGGAGGAGGATGCCGGAGATGTTGCCGATGGCCCGATGCGGCGCCTGAAGGTGCGGCTCAATCCCAAGGAGCTGGGCCAGTTCGCTAGCCTCGTCTGAGCTCGATCAGCCGCGCTTGACCTGCTGCCAGAGTGCTTCCTGCTGCTCAAGTGTCAGCGTGGGGAAAGCGCCATCGGCTAGCGCCTCCATTGCCCGGAAACGGGCTTCAAATTTGCCATTGGCTGCGCGCAGCGCTTCTTCTGCGCTAATGCCGTGGGCGCGGACGAAAATCACAGCTGCGAACAGCAGGTCGTCGGCTTCCTCGAGTTTATCACTGTCAGTGGAAGCGTTTTTGAGCTCTTCGATCTCCTCGGCGATCTTGGCCTCTGATCCGGACGGATCGGGCCAATCGAACCCAGTGCGGGCGGCGCGCTTCTGGAGCTTTTCGGCCCGCATCAGCGCAGGTAGCGCGAGCGCGACCCCATCAAGGGCCGATGCGACACCCTTGTTGGCGCGTTCGGCGGCTTTGAGGTCTTCCCAGCGGGCTTCGTCCATTGTGCCGCCGCTGCTGGCAAAGATATGCGGGTGGCGCGTTTCCATCTTGGTGCTGATCGCAGCGGCGACATCGGCGAAGGCGAAGTAGCCAGCTTCTTCGGCCATGCGAGCGTGGAACACGACCTGAAGCAGCAGGTCGCCGAGTTCATCGCGCAAGTCTGCCATATCATTGCGGGCGATGGCATCGGCGACCTCGTAGGCTTCCTCGATGGTATAGGGTGCGATGCTGGCGAAATCCTGCGCGCGGTCCCATTCGCATCCGGTTTGCGGATCGCGCAGTTGGGCCATGATTGCGAGCAATCTCTCGAGGGGAGGAAGGTCATTAAGATCAGGAAGTCCGGCCATAGCGGGTCCGTTAGATGGATAATATGTATTATGTAAAATCTACATCAGGGCCGCAGCGGTGCCCTGCGCGAACATGAACCACTCCGTGAACGCATAGGCCCCCGCGAAAATCGCCAGCCAGACCAGCGCCAGCTTCAGCATCCGGCCCGAGCCAAGCCGAAAGGATGCCAGCGAACTTCCGACAAGGATCAAGCACGCCGCGCTCGAGATGATCGGCAGCAACAGATCGCCATTCATGCCATCATCTCCAACCCGTCATAGCCGACCGTCACGAACGCCGGCACTTCGGCGCAAAGCTTGGCGTAATCCATGCTCTTGTCGAGATGGCTCAGCACGACGCGGCCCGCATGGCACTTTTCGCCAAGCTCGATCGCCATGCCAAGATGCGCATGCGTCGGATGCGGCTCGCGGCGCAGGCAATCGCTCACCAGAATATCCACCTTGTAGAAAAGATCGACCATCTCGTCGGAAATGGCACTGAAATCCGTCGCATAGGCAATGGACTTGCCATCGGCTTCAAAGCGGAACGCGGTCGTCTCGCCAGGGCCATGCGCCATCTGGCACCATTCGACCCCAAAGCCGGCGATCATCCGCAGCCGATCCAGCGTGTCGATTGTGCAGATCGTCGGATAGCCATCCTGCCCGGCAAACACATAGCCGAACCGTTGGCGCAGCCGCCGCACGGTTTCTGCCGAGGCAAAGCCCGGGATCGGCCCGCCGCGCCCGTAGCGCAGCACCCTCAGGTCATCGATGCCATGACAATGATCGGCGTGGTCATGCGTCCAGAACACCGCGTCCAGATGCCCGACCCGGTTCGCCAGCAGCTGCGCACGGCAATCCGAGGAGGTATCAACCAGCAGCCGCTTGCCTTCCGCGCTCTCGACCATGATCGACACCCGCGTGCGGCGGTTTCTCGGTTCGGCGGGATCGCAATCGCCCCAATCGCCCATGCCGTCCAGCCCGCCCAGTCGCGGCACCCCGGTTGAGGTGCCCGAGCCGAGCATGACCAGTTTCATGCCTTCGCCTTATTGAAAAGCTTGAAGAAATTGGCGGTAGTGACCTGTTTGAGGTGTTCTGTATCCGTTCCCCGCAACCCAGCCACAAAGGCCGCCGTGTCCGCCACATAGGCAGGCTCGCACACCCTGCCCCGGTGCGGCACGGGTGCAAGGAAGGGGCTGTCGGTTTCGACCAGCAGCCTGTCTTCAGGAACAATCTTCGCGACTTCCTGTAACGCCTTGGCATTCTTGAAGGTGACTATCCCCGAAAGCGAAATCGTCAGTCCCAGGGCCAGCACCTTTTCGGCAAAGTCAGCCGAGGCGGTGAAGCAATGGATCAGCGCCGGGAAAGCCCCCTTGTCCGCTTCCTCGGCAAGGATTGCATGGGTATCCTCTTCGGCATCGCGGGTATGGATGATGAGCGGCAGCTGCGTCTCGCGCGCCACGTCAGTATGCATACGAAACAGCGACTTTTGCGCCTCTCTGTCCGACTTGTCGTAATAATAGTCGAGGCCCGTTTCGCCGATGGCGATCACCTTGGGATGATGCGTGGCCTCCAGCAAGGCGGCGCGGCCAAGATCCTGATGCGCGTCGGCCTCATGCGGGTGGATGCCCACGCTGGCAAACACGTCCGGTTCGCGCGCAGCTGTGCCGATGACCTGATCCCACTCGCTCTGGCGGGTGGAGATATTGAGGAAGGCCCCGACTCCTGCGGCCCGTGCGCGCGCGAGCACATTGCTCTGGTCCTCGACCAGACCTTTGTACTCGAGATGGCAGTGGCTATCGACCAGCATCACACGCTCACCGGTTCGTCGGCGGGGAGTTCGAGCCGTGGAAATAGCGGCGTTGGCGGGGCGACAGTAAAGCCGCTGGCGGCAAGGCGCGCGAACCATTCCTTGTCGGCGAGCGCTGCGTAGCTGCGCTCTTCTGCAGAAATGCCGAGTTGGTCGAGCAGCGCAGCAGCTTTCGAAGGCACGACAGGCTGGATCGCAATCGCGAGATCACGCAGCGCCATAAAGAGCGTCTGGAGCACGGCCTTCATCCGCATGGGATCGGTCTTCTTGAGTGCCCAGGGCGCCTGCTCATCGACATATTGGTTGCAAGCATAGACCGCGCGCAGCCACGCTTCGATCCCGATCGAAAAGCTGAGGTCATCGAATTCGCGCGGAAGTTCGTCGGCACAGGCTGCGGCGACCGTGGCGAGCAAGGCAGCATCTGCCTCGGCCATGTCAAAGACCTCAAGCTGCCCATCCATATTCTTGGCAATCATCGACAGCGTGCGCTGCGCGAGATTTCCGAAAGAGTTGGCCAGCTCGGCATTGGCTCGCAAAACAATGGCTTCCGGCGAATAGCTGCCATCCTGTCCGAAGGCGACTTCGCGCAGCAGGAAGTAACGCAGTGCATCGACCCCGAACCGTTCTGCCAGCTCCAGCGGATCGGTGACATTGCCGAGCGACTTCGATTCCTTCTGCCCACGATTGAGCAGGAAGCCGTGGCCGAAAACATGTTTCGGCACGGGAAGATTGGCACTCAGCAGGAAGGCTGGCCAGTAAATCGTGTGGAAGCGCACGATATCCTTGCCGATCAGATGCAGGTCGGCAGGCCAGAGGTCTCCCATATCATCAGGATAGCCGAGCCCGGTCAGATAGTTGGTGAGCGCATCGACCCACACATACATCACGTGACCTTCGCTGCCCGGCACCTTTACGCCCCAGTCAAAACTGGTGCGGCTGACCGAAAGATCGCGCAGGCCCTGCTCAACAAAGGCAATCATCTCATTGCGGCGGCTTGCCGGTTCGAGAAAGCCCGGAGTCTTCAACAATTCAAGTAGTTGGTCCTGATATTTCGAAAGCCGGAAGAACCAGCTTTCCTCGACGGTCCATTCAACCGGCGTGCCCTGCGGGGAGAGCTTTGCCCCGCCCTCGCCCTCGACCAACTCGCTTTCGTCGTAATAGGCCTCATCGCGGACTGAGTACCAGCCCTCGTAACGGTCAAGATAGAGGTCGCCCGCCGCTTCCATTGCCAGCCAGATGGCCTGGCTGGCGCGGTGATGATCGGGCTCGCTGGTGCGGATAAAGCGATCATAGGACACATTGAGAGCGTCGCACATCTGCTGGAAATAGCCCGACATTTCATCGGCCAGATCAGCAGGGGTGCGGCCTTGCTCTTCGGCCTTGCGCGCCATCTTCAGCCCATGCTCATCGGTGCCGGTCTGGAAGCGCACACGGCGGCCCGACAAGCGCTGAAAGCGGGCGATCACATCGGCGGCAATCGCCTCATAGGCATGGCCGATATGCGGCCGCCCGTTGGGGTAGCTGATCGCGGTGGTGATGTAGAAGGGGTCAGCCATGCGCCGGTTCGCTAGCGGCGGCGGCTGAGACAAGCAAGCTGCCGATCTCGAAGGGGAGCATGCTCGGATCGAAATTGGCGGTAGGCGCTTCGGCCGCAAGGCTGACAAGCGCGGCGTGGGTCTCAATCAGGCTGGCACGGCGGCCGGGATCCTCGCAGGCGCGCGCTGCGCGGGCGGCGAGCGACTGGGCGAGGTCGAGCACGGCTTGCACGCGCTCGCGGCTCGCGCGCGGACCGATCAGCCGGGCAAGCTCGCCGCGCCCGGCCATGCCGCTGTCGCCGCCCGCCAACAGCCCGGAGATAACCCGCGCGAGCGGTGCCAGGTCTTCCTCGGCAAACCTGAGTGCCGCGCCGAAGGAGCCCTCGGCAGCGGCAATCGCTTGCTGATCGGCGGGCAGCCCCGCATCGGCCAACAGGCTTGCCAATTGGCTGTCGCTCAGCACCGGAAACCGCAAGCTGCGGCAGCGTGAGCGAATGGTCGGCAAAAGCCGCGCGGGGCGATGGGTCACGAGCAGGAAGAAGGTCCCCACAGGCGGCTCTTCAAGGCTCTTGAGCAGCGCATTGGCGGCGGCTTTCTCCATATCATCCGCAGGATCGATGATAATTGCGCGGCGCGCGCCGAGTGTTGGGCGGGTCATCAGCCGGCGCTGCATCGCGCGGATCTGCTTGATCCGGATCGAGCGGGCGAGCTCGAAGGGTTTGCCCTCCGCAGCGGCACGCTCGGCCTTGTCATCCTTCGGGCCATAGGTGAGCGTGATGATATCGGGATGATCGCCCGTCGGCTGCGGAACGCCGGGTTCGGCGACCAGCGCGCGGGCTGCGGCGAGCGCAAAGTCGCGCTTGCCGAGGCCCGCCTTGCCCGCGAGCAGCCAGCCATGATGCATCCGCTCACCCGCGAGTGCGTCATGCCAAGCGCGCCAGGCCTCGGCGTGGTTAGGCCAGCTGGTCACGGCAAGAGGTCTGCGATGGCAGCAAGAATGCGGGCGTGGACGACGTCGGGCGTGCCGATCGCATCGATCCGGGCAAAGCCCGCGGGGTCTTCGTCGGCAAGCGCGCGGAAGGCAGCGGCAACAGCGCGGTGGTATTCGGCAGGGCGGCCTTCGATCGCGTCGGTCTCGGCGCCGCGTGCGGCGAGACGCTGGGTCAGTGCGGCCTCATCGCCTTCAAGCAGGATCACACGGTCCGGGCGCAGTCCGCCGCTCCCAAAGGCATGGAGCGCGGTGATGGCGGCATCGCCAAGGCCGCCTGCTCCGCCCTGATAGGCGCGGCTTGAATCGACGAAGCGGTCGCAAATCACCCAGTCGCCGCGCGCCAGTGCCGGGCCGATCAGGTGCGCGACGTGATCGGCGCGTGCGGCCGCGAAGAGCAGCGCTTCGGCCTCGGCAGGCCAGCCCTCTCCGGGCGGGGCGAGCAGCAGCGCGCGGATCGCCTCTGCGCCGGGAGTGCCGCCGGGCTCTCGGGTGACAACGACGGTCAGCCCGCGCGCGCGGAGTGCCTCGGCCAGCAGGCGGCTCTGGGTGGACTTGCCCGCCCCCTCCCCGCCTTCCAATGCGATGAAGCATCCCGGTGTCCGGCTCACCAGAACAGGCCCAGCGCGGAATTGACGATCCGGTCGAATGGGCTGGCCTTGCCAACATCCTCGTTGGCATACAGCGGGATGCGGGCGGGCGCGATGCCATCGCCTGTGACCTCGAGGATGGCGACTTCCTGCCCCGCGCTGATCGGTGCCTTGAGAGGGCCTTCATAGCGGATCCTCGCCGTGAGCGGCGCTGTGCTCCCGGGCGGTACATTGATTGCCACCGGACCGGCCGCTTTAAGGGCCACGTGGCGCTGATCGCCATCCTGCACCCGCGCCTCACCCACCACCGCTCCGTTCGGGAGCAGCGGCTTGCGCTCGAAGGCGGCAAAGCCCCACTCGACATAGGCGCGCGCAAGCCGGGCCCGGAGGCGACCATTCTCGACCCCGGCCAGCACCAGCACGAGGCGTTGCCCATTGCGCCGCGCGGTGCCGAGATAGGAAAAGCCTGCCTCGTTGGTGAACCCGGTCTTGATCCCGTCCGCGCCTGGCACCCGCCCGCATCGGATCATGATTGATCTGGGCGATGCCTTTGTAGTCGAACCCGGCGCGGCCGATGTAGTAGCCAAGCTTGTCAGGATGCCGGGTGATCATCGCTCGGGCCAGCAGGGCGAGATCATTCGCGGTGGTAAAGGTGCGCCCTTCGTCGGGCCAGCCATTGGGGCTCTCGAAATGGCTCCCCGTCATGCGAAGGCCGCGCGCTGTCTGGTTCATCGCTGCCGTCCATCCCGCCAGCGATCCCGCTTGCCCCTCGGCCAGCACCGCAGCGCCGTCATTGGCCGAGACATTGGCGATGCCGAGCAGCAGATCATCAACCCGCACCCGTTCACCCTCTACCAGGAACATGGTTGAGCCGGTCCGATGCCAATCGCGCGCGATTGTCGGGCTCATCGTAAAGACCTGTGCCGGATCAAGCCGCTTCGCCGCAATCAGCTCGAAGGCAAGGTAGAGCGTCATGACCTTGGTAACCGACGCGGGCATAAACCGCCGATCGGGATTATAGGCGTGCAGCACCTGACCGCTTCCGAGATCTACCAGCAGCGCAATCGGTGCTTCCGCCTCGGTCGGGACTGCGGGAATGACCGGCGCGGGATCGGGCGTCAGTGCCTGCAAAGGGCACGCAAAGGCAGCCGCAAACAGAACAAGGAGGGAGAACCGCAGCCGCGCGTAGGTCGCAAACATCACGCTAGCGGCTATACCGACCCCGCCCCGCTTTGGCGAGGCGTAGCCCCGGATCAGTTCACGATTTCATCAGCCAGCAGACCGACGCTCAGCGCATAGTAGCTTGAGCAATTATACTCGAGGATCGCGCGGAAATTCCCGGTCAGCAGCCACGCCCGTGTACCCGGTCCGTCGGGCTGGAAGAAGGACACCATCACGTCATCGCCAAGCCCGCCTTGCGCGATCACTCCGACGGCCCGCCATTCCGCGACCGTCATCCAGCGGCTGAAGCGTTCATGCACCCGTGGGCAAACCGGTGAGACCAGTCGGCTGCGATAGGGCGCGACGTCGAATCCGCCCGGCACGCTCGCCCGAACCCCCCAAGGTTGCCCTGGCCGCCAGCCCGCATCGCGGAAGTAATTGGCGATCGAGGCAAAGGTATCAGCGCGGTTGCTCATGATATCCGCGCGCCCGTCCCCATCACCATCTGCGGCGAGCCGCAGGTACACGCTCGGCAGGAACTGCGGGTTGCCAAACGCCCCGGCATAGGAGCCGACCAATTGCGAGCGATCATAGCCACGTTCGGCGACCTGCATCAGTGCGACGAATTCGCTGGCAAACAGCTCGCGCCGCCGTCCTTCCCAAGCGAGCGTCGCCAAGCTGCGAGCCAGATCGAACTCCCCCTTGACCCGGCCATAGCTGGTCTCATGCCCAAAAATCGCGATGATAATTGGCCCCGGCACGCCATATTGCGCCTCGATCCGGGCCAGCCGGTCCCAATTCTGGATATAGACCGCGCGTCCCCCGCCAATCCGCGCGGCATCAACGTGGGTAGCGATGTAACTGGCCATCGGCGGATAGCCGCTGCGGGTACCGCTGCCGGGCTGGTTGTTGTCGAGCGCGATCACCCGCGGATTGGGGGTAAGCCCTGCGGTCATGCGATCGAGCGTCGCCTCGGACACGCCTTGGCTGCGCGCGCGCGCCTTGAGCAGTTCGAGATAGGTATCAAAAGCAATCCCGTCGCGACTACCCACTTGCGCCGTAGCAGGGGCTGACGCAGGCGGCACACCCAGAAACGAAAAGGCGCCAAAGATCAGCGCGGCAACAGGAAGCAGGCGAAGAATCATCAATCTAGGGATGTCACACCTTAGCTGAATTCCCAACAACCGAACGGGGGATGACTTGCGCTTCAACTCTGGCTAGGGGCGTCTCACGGACAGGTGGCCGAGTGGTTTAAGGCAGCGGTCTTGAAAACCGCCGTAGGTGCAAGCCTACCGTGGGTTCGAATCCCACCCTGTCCGCCAATTTCCATTGTAAAAAAAGAGATTATTGTCCAATCTGGCGCGCGTTACCTAAATCGCTC
>JBJTTE010000331.1:0-6954 GCA_046080005.1 Erythrobacter sp. | reverse complement strand
CTTTTGCCGCCCGGGTTCGATGACCCGGTATCACCCGCTCCCCGCCCAAGCCCGACACCAGGAGCGCGCCAGACCCCCGCTCCGGCCCCGCGCCCCAGCGGCGCACCCGCACCTTCGGCTGGCGCGCCGCTGCCGCCCGCTGCGGGGCAACCGGGTGTCGCGCCCCTTCCGGTTGATCCCTCCAGCCTGCCGCCTTTGCCGAGCATAAGCCGCGATGATTTCGCCAGTTTGCCAAGCCTTGAAGAGCTTGAAAATATGTCGAACGAAGAGCTCGACCAGCTGCTGGGCCTCACCCCCAAGTCCGACATGCCGCCCGGCGCACAGCGGGCCTTGACGCGGGTTGGCGTGCTGGCGGTCGACGAGGGCGGGCTGCCTCCGCTCGCGCTCGCCAATCAGTCGGACAAGCTGGTGCGCGCGGTGCTGGCGGGTACCAATGGCCCGTTGGTGTCGCGCTGGGGGCATATTCTGATGCGCCGCACGCTGGCGAGCCGGCTTGCCGCGCCGCTGGGGATGGACCCGGTCGAGTTCGCAAGCCTGCGCGTGGGCGTGCTCAATCGGATGGGCGAATATGCGCTGGCCCGTGCGGTGGTGCAGGATATCGATTCCGCCAAATGGTCGCCCGCACTCACCCAGGAGGCGCTGACCGCCTATCTGGCAAGCGGTGACATTACCGGGGCCTGCCCGGCGGTGCGGTATCAGAGCTCGGCCCGCAAGGACCCCGAGTGGCAGCTGTGGCAGTCGATCTGCAATGCCTATTCGGGTGAGACCTCGCTCGCGTCCTCGCAGCTGAGCCGGGCGCTGTCTCGCGGCTTGGCCCCCCGCATCGATGTGCTGCTGGCGCGGCGTTTTGCGGGCGCAGCCGGGCGCAGCCAAGGCGCGGCGCAGATCGAATGGGACGGGGTCGAGGAGCTCAATCCCTGGCGATTTGGGCTAGCGACGGCGGTGGGCGAGCCTGTGCCGGGCGGTTTGATCGATGCGGCACTCTCGGCGCAGGGCGGTGGCTATTATGCCCGCGCGGGGGCAGTGCTGCCGATGCTTCCCGCGACGCAGCGCGCACCTTTTGCCGGACGCGCGGCGCGCGAGGGTATCCTCTCGGCCGATGCGATGGTCGATCTCTATTCTGACGTATATGCCGACACGTCCGCAAGCGGGGATCCCAAGACCCACGCTGCGGCTTTGCGCGAGGCCTATCTGGCGACTGATCCGGCGGCGCGGATCGCGGCGATGCAGCGCCTATGGGCGGCTGGCGAGGCTTTGGGCGGCGGCGATGGTTACGGCGCGCGAGTGCTCACCGCCTATGCCGCCGCGCGCATTCCCGCCAATGCGGAACATGCCGGTGCTGCGGCTGATCTGATTGCCGCGATGCTTACAGCCGGACTTGATCGCAATGCCGACCGCTGGGCTGATGTGGTTGATGAAGGCTCGCTTGGCTGGGCGCTGATCGTGCTCGCACGTTCCGGCCAACAGCCCGTTGCGGAAGGCGGGGTCAGCAGCTTTATCGGCAGCGATAACAGCGAAGAACAGCGCAAGTCTGCCTTCCTGGTGGCCGGGCTTGCAGGGCTTGGACGGCTTGGCAAAGACGATGCCAGTTCGCTGGCGGAGGATGCCGGGTTTGATATTGCGCGGCGGACCCGCTGGACCGGGGCGATTTCCCGCGCGGCCGATGTCGGCAATCCGGCGCTGGTGGCGCTGCTTGCGGGGCTTGGGATGCAAGGGTCAAGCTGGTCGCAGATGACCCCGCTGCACCTCTACCATATTACAGCCGCGCTGACCCGGGTGGGGCTGGAGGCCGAGGCCCGCATGATCGCCGCTGAGGCGGTGGCGCGCGGATAGGGCTCTGATGTCGGCGGCGACCGACGCCTTCCTCGCGATGCTCGCGGCTGAGCGAGGCGCTGCTGCCAATACCCTCGCCGCCTACCGGCGCGATCTGGCGCAGGCAGAGGCGGCGATTGGTGATCTCGCCAAGGCTGAGCGCAGCGGGGTTGAAGACCTCGCGGGAGAATGGGCGGCGCTCGCCCCCTCAAGTGTCGCCAGAAAGGCCTCTGCGCTGCGCCAGTTTTTTGGTTTTGCTGTCGATGAGGGCTGGCGCCGCGATGATCCCTCGGGCGCGCTGCCTGCACCGCGGCTGCGCCGCCCGCTGCCCAAGGTGATGGGGCATGCCCACATTGCGGCGCTCTTCGCCCGGGCCGAAGACGAGGCCGCTCGGGATGATCCCAAGGCGGTGCGGCTGCTGGCGCTGATCGAGTTGCTCTATGGTTCGGGCCTACGTGCATCAGAATTGGTGAGCCTGCCGCTCCACGCCGTGCCGCGCGATGCCCCGTTTCTGACCGTGACCGGCAAGGGCGGTGCAAGTCGTCTGGTCCCGGTGGGGTCGCGCGCGCTCGATGCGCTCGCGCGATGGCTGGTTCTGCGCCCGCCAGAGCCGGTCTCGCGGTTCCTGTTTCCCTCGGGCAAAGGGGTGCAGCACCTCAGCCGCGTGCGATTGTTCCAGCTGCTCAAGGGCTTGGCCGCGCGTGCCGGGCTTGATCCCGCCAGCATCAGCCCGCACGTCTTGCGCCATGCCTTTGCCACCCATTTGCTGGAAGGCGGGGCAGACCTGCGGGTGCTGCAGACGCTGCTGGGCCATGCCGATATCGCCACCACGCAGATCTATACCCACGTCGATAGCGCGCGGCTGGTCGCGCTGGTCAATTCCTGTCACCCGCTTGCAAGGCAAGCAACATCCGACTAGCGCCCTCGGTATGATTTCCTATCTCGATTTCGAGAAGCCGGTCGCGGCGCTTGAAGAGCGTATCTCGCAGCTCCGCAGCGTGAATGCTCTGCATGACATTGATGTCGCTAGCGAGATCAGTCGGCTCGAGGCCAAGAGCTCCGAACTGCTGGCCACCACCTACGCCTCGCTCACGCCCTGGCAGAAGACCCAGGTCGCCCGGCATCCCCAAAGGCCGCATTTCCGCGATTATGTCGCCCATGCCTTCAGCGAGTTTCTGCCGCTTGGTGGGGACCGGCTCTATGCCGATGATCTGGCAATCATGGGCGGCTTTGCCCGCCTCAATGGCCGAAGGATCATGCTTCTTGGACATGAGAAGGGTCACGATACCAAGACCCGGATCGCGCATAATTTCGGCATGGGTAAGCCCGAAGGCTATCGCAAGGCGATCCGCCTGATGGAGCTTGCCAGCAGGTTCGGACTGCCGGTGGTCACTCTGGTTGATACCTCGGGTGCATTTCCCGGCATTGAGGCGGAAGAACGCGGGCAGGCTGAGGCGATTGCGCGCGCGACCGAGGCCTGCCTTGCGCTCGCCGTGCCGATGGTTGCCGTGATCGTTGGCGAGGGCGGGTCGGGCGGCGCGGTGGCGCTGGCTTCAGCCAACCGGGTGCTGATGATGGAGCACGCCGTCTATTCGGTGATCTCGCCGGAAGGGTGCGCTTCGATCCTGTGGCGCACCAGCGAAAAGGCGGCCGAGGCAGCGCAGGCCATGAAGGTGACCGCGCAGCATTTGAAGCGCGACAATGTGATCGACCGGATCGTCAAGGAGCCGGTCGGCGGCGCGCACCGTGATCCCAAGGCTGCAGCGCGGCTGCTGGGCGCGGCACTGAGCGAAGAGATAGATCTCCTGTCCGGCCAGAACCCCGAGGCGTTGATCTCGCAGCGCGAAGCCCGCTTCCTTGCGATTGGTGGTTAAGCTGTCCTTTGCTATATCTTTCTCGCCAGCAGCTTTGGCTGTAGGCTAAGTCCGACAAAACAGCGCGAGGAGCATGATATGGCACGCAATTCACGCAAGATTTGGGCGCTCTATGCAGCGCCCTTGGCGCTTATGGGCGGCATCAGCGTTGTCGCGGCACAGCCTGCTGCCCCGACCTCGATCACGCAGAAGGAAGCGCAGCTCGGCGCGCAATATCATCCGACCCTGTTGGCGGAATATGGCGGGGCCATGACGGGCCCTCAGGCGCAGTATGTTGAACAGCTCGGCAAGCGGATCGCTTTGCAATCAGGTCTGTCCAACGCAGAGAATGCGTTCACGGTGACCTTGCTCAATAGTCCGGTGCGCAATGCCTTCGCGGTACCGGGAGGCTATATTTACAGTACGCGGCAGCTGGTCGCGCTGATGAACAGCGAAGCGGAATTGGCAGCGGTGCTTGGCCATGAAGTGGGACATGTGGCCGCAGGCCATTGGCGTGAACGGCAAAAGGCCACCCGCAGGAACTCGCTGTTTGGCGCTGGCGGGGCCATTCTCTCAGGCATCCTGTTCGGTAACAGCGATATTGGCAGGTTGGGGCAACAGCTTGCGACACAGGGCTCACAGCTTTGGACCCTGCGCTTTTCGCGCAAGCAAGAGCATGAGGCGGATGATCTCGGCATGCTATACCTTGGCCGCGCTGGCTATGATCGGCGCGCCATGAGCACCGTTCTGGCAAGCTTGGCGGCCCAGACGGAGCTGGATGCCCGGATTGAGGGGCGCAATGCCTCTGTCCCCGAGTGGGCCTCAACCCACCCCAACATCGCGGACCGGGTGGTGCGGATGCAGTCGCAGGCGCAGGCCGCAGGCACCGGGGGCGTTACCAACCGTGATGCCTTCCTCAGCCGGATCGATGGGATGCTGTATGGGGATGATCCAGCGCAGGGTGTCATCGAGGGTAGCCGCTTTATCCATCCCCAGTTGATGCTGTCCTTCACTGCCCCGCAGGGCTTTATCATGGCCAATAGCGCCCGTTCGGTCAGCGTGCAGGGGCAAGGTGGCCAGGCCGAGCTGACTTTGGCGTCCTACAACGGTGACCTAGAGGGCTATCTGCGTCAGCAATTTGCGGCTGCGGGGGGGCAAAATAGCAACCTAGCCCCCCAGCAGGTCGAGCGAACCACAGTCAACGGTCTTCCCGCCATCTATGGGGTCGCGCGGACCAATAGCGGCCAGCGCCAGGTTGATGTGGTGGTGTTCGCCTATGAATTCGCGCGGGACCGAGCCTATCACTTTACCGCGATTGCGCCGGCCGGGCAGGCGGCGACGTTTAACCCGATGTTCCAGTCGATGCGGCGGATCACCGATGCCGAAGCGCGCAATGTCGTGGCCAGGCGGCTGCAGATCGTCACAGTGGCGCGCGGCGATACGGTCGCGAGCCTTGCCCAGCGGATGGCCTATCCTTCCGGACAGGAAGAACGGTTCCGGGTTCTGAATGCGCTCGGCAGCAATGATTCCGTGGTACCCGGCCAGAGGGTCAAACTGGTGGTGCGTGCCCGCTGATCCGCGCCCATCGGGGGCGCGAGCCTATAGGGCTACGGGTACAACAAGAAACGGCGGGGATTGCTCCCCGCCGTCCTTTGTTCGCGGATCGTAATCCGGCGCCACCTATTATTAGACGGTGTTGTTTGCGCTGAGCTCGGTGTTCACATTCGAGAAAGTGTCCGACAGAGTGGTTCCCAGGTTGCTCATGGCGGTGATTGCAGCGATGCCGATGAGAGCAGCAATCTGGCCGTATTCGATGGCGGTGGCGCCCTGCTCGTCGCGGATCAGCTTGTTAATGAACTTCATGTTTTGTCTCCTAGTTTGGTCAGCAGTTCCCAGTCCGTTTTCATGGTCAGTTCGGACCTTCACAAATTACGTTGGTAGTTCTTGATAAATTACTAACTTGATCGAGATTTTTTTATTTTTTCGCCATTGCCTCTTGTGCTTCTTTGTCGACCTTATCCCAATATTCTATCGTGCTGCTGGCGACACCCTGCAGCGAGGCAATGATGGCGATAACTATGAGAGCGACAATCAGACCATATTCAATAGCAGTCGCGCCCGAGGTATCGTCCCTCAAATCTTTCAAAAAGGGGATCAACATTTCGAACACGCCTTCGGTTGAATGGTCTGACGCGTCGAGAATCGTCGAAAGGTATTAAGAATTGGTTGATCGGGCCGCCTCTGATGGAAGAGAATCCGACACAATGGCATCGCTGACCTTGGTGATTGCTGCGGCTCTGCACCGCCCTGATGGGCGCTGGTTGCTGCATCGCCGGCCCGAGGGCAAGCATCATGCAGGCCTCTGGGAATTTCCTGGTGGCAAGGTTGAACCTACTGAAATTCCTGTTCAATCCATTGTTCGTGAATTGGCGGAGGAGCTTGGGATCCGCTGTTCGGAATCAGCTTGCGTCCCAATTGGATTTGCCGAGGACGCGGGCGAGAGCGGTGCTAGCGCGATTGTCATCCTGCTTTACACGCTTGCTGCGTGGGAGGGCGAGCCGCACGCTCTCGAGGGCGGGGAGGTGGGCTGGTTTACTCCGGCGGAGGCGCTTGCATTGGACAAGCCACCGCTCGATGTAAGGCTCGCCGACCGGCTCTTTCAAATTCGCTGAATTGCTACTGACCCCTCTTGCCAAGCCCGGACGGCCCCCCTATGTGCCGCGCCTCAGCGCGCACCCGTAGCTCAGCTGGATAGAGCACCAGACTACGAATCTGGGGGTCAGAGGTTCGAATCCTTTCGGGTGCGCCATATCTTTTTCTAGCATAGAAAAATCCCCTAACATATTGAATGGCAACGCTAAAATAGGAGTTCGAAAACCCGTTTTTCGGTCGTATGCCAATTGGCTTGGAAATGTCAGTTTTAGGGCTATCCGCTTCTCGGTGAGCTTGTCGCTTTTCCAAAGATTCCAAGGGCTTGCGAGGAATTGCAGGGCAGTTCGAAAGGATTCGTCAAATTCCTTGATTGGCTTGTCGCAGCCAGCCAATTGCTCCCGCAGCAGAAGCTTGCGGCCTTCAAGTTCGGCAACCCGTCTCTCGTAGGCTTGGATTACCGCTTCGCTTTCAGCTTCGACGATCCGGTCGAGAAGCTGTGAACCGCCCCGGCTTTCCCGGAGGCTCCTATCTGTGAGAAGGAGCCACGATGAGCAATACAAGGAACAAGTTTTCGCCTGAGTTTCGCGACCGTGCGGTACGGATGGTGGAGGAGCACCGGGGGGATTACCCGTCGGAG
>JBJTTE010000330.1:0-8442 GCA_046080005.1 Erythrobacter sp. | reverse complement strand
AAATGGGGTAAAACAACAACCTAGAGCGGCCGATTTGGCGCAGCCAGATCGCAAACCGCGCTAGCTCAATCCTCACCCCACCACGCGGCAGAGGGATCCTTACTCCCCCGCGCGCCGCGCCGCTGCAACCCATCGAACAATCCGCCTTCGAGCTGCATCGTCGAAGGAGCGGTGCGGTTCCAGTCCATCAGGTAGAGCCGCTCGGAGATCCGCCAACGGCCTTCGCGCTTTTCGAGGCGATCAAGATAACGTCCGCCGACGATCAACTCGATTTCGCCTTCGGGGGTCGGGATCAGATGGAACGCGACACAATTGGTTTCGGCCTTGGCGGTCTCGCCATCAATCCGCATCACCGTGTTCGAGATATTGTGCTGGGTGAGCCGCATGTTGCCAAGGCCCATGAGCAGTCCGGGGATAGTCTCGCTGATCGCCTTCGCCCCGTCGCCATAGTCAATCTGCGCGTCGGGCGTGAAGGCAGCTGCGAGCTGCTCGGGATCGCAGCGGTCAATCCCGCGGCAATAGAGCGCCAGCGTTTCGGCAATAGCCAGCCGGTCGGCGAGTTCGATCATATCCATGCTGGCAAGACTACCTCACGGTGCAGCGACGAGAGACTGCCGAAAGCGCCAGCCCCTTGTTTTTCAGCCCTGCCTCAGCGGCGTCGATCGCGCTTGAACTGCAGGACGTTGGCGGGCAGCTTGCGCGGAAGGGGGCGCAGGCGCTTTTCCGCGAGCGCATATTTGAGCGCCGCGCCGACCATGGCGGCCGAGATCGTGAGGATCAGGCCTGCCCAGAACCAATGCGGCAGGCCAAGCACCGCAGCGATCTGGCCCGTGTCGGACAGCATCGCCTGGCCGCCGATCACTGCTTTCTCAGAGAACAGGTAATCGAAGTCGCGCAGAGCGCTCAATGCGCCAAGGACGCCCAGAAATTGCAGGCTGAAGCGCGCAAAGCCCGCAGACCCGCGCCAAGCCACCAGCGCGATGATTGCCGCGACCAACGGCAGCGCCCACCAGCCCGTGGCCGAACGCACCCAAATCACGACGCTTGCAAGGATCACAGCGGCTATCAGCCACAGCACAGGCCTCCAGGCGCGCGGATGCGCGCTCGCGACAACCAGCAATGCGCCGATCGCGCTGGGTGCGAGCGGGCCTCCGGCGGCGATGGCTGCCAGCACAAAGCGCCCGGAATTGCCCGTGACCTGATATTCGGCGAGACCCGAGCCATTGGCGAAGATCAGCAGCTGGACGAAATGCTGACCCAGCAGCAGCGCGGTCAGGCCGTGACCCATCTCGTGGAACCACGTTGTCAGCAGCACGAATGGGTAGATGAGGTAAGCGCCAAAAGGCAGGGCCGGCAGCATGACCACGACGAGGCCAGCGACCACCAGCCGGCCAATCGCCTCGCCTTGCGAGCCCGGAGTCACGAGCGGCTGCACCTTGCCCTAGCCTATTGCCACAGGACGATCGGGAGTGCGGCCCGAGGCATCAACCCTGATTTCAGCGTCGCGCAGCGCCTCTTGGTCAGCTTCGCGCTGCTCCCGCAGAATGGACCAACTGGCGAGGAACAGCCCGGCCACCAGCGGGCCAAGAACAATGCCCGAAAAGCCGACCAGGCTGATCCCGCCCAGCGTTGTGATCAGGATGATCCAGTCCGGAATCCCGGTGTCGCGACCGACAAGGATCGGGCGCAGCACGTTATCGGCCGATGAAATGATGAAGAAGCCCACGAGGAGGACGAACACCCCCTGCCACGTGTCTCCGATGACCAGCAGATACAGCCCCGTCGGCAGCCACACCGCGCCCGCACCGATCACCGGCACCAGCGCGAAGAACACCGTTACCACGCCGAACAACAGTGCGGAAGGAACGCCTGCGATCATCAGCGTAATCCAGCTAAGCGCCCCCTGCACCAGCGCGACCACCCCGGTGCCTTTGATCGTCGCCCGGACGATGCCGAGAAAGCGTTCAGCCAGCCGGTCGGCGATGCTGCGTTCAACCGGAACCGCGCAGAGCACCGCGCGTCCAATCCGCTCGCCATCGCGCAGCATGAAGAACATCACATAGAGCCCGACACCAAAGGCCAGGAAAAAGCCGAGCGCACCGCTGCCGATCGAGACCGCCTGGCTCGCGATCATGCCTGCGCTTTCAGTCAAGAGTGCTTGGAGCCGGGTTTGCACCATCTCGATGTCGGCCCACCCGCTGCGGTCGACGGCATCGCGGGCGACCTCGGGCAGAGCAGCATAGACCCGGTCAAACAGCGCAGCGAGATCAAGCGGTTGCTTCTGCAGCAGCGCGACCAGCACCAGCGCCTGTTCGACCACCATTGAGGCAATCCACGCCGCCGGGATCAGCACGACGATAAAGATGATCAGCAGGCTCAGTCCGGCGGCAGGATTGCGCCTTCCACGCAGCGTGCGCAGCACGTTGCGGTAGAGCGGCTGGAACATGATCGCTGCCAGCGTGGCCCATAACAGCGGCTGACCGAAGGGATAGACGACCACCGCCATCAGCAGGCTGACCACGACAAGGATAGTCAGGAAGCTCGCCTGCTGTAGATCTTCGGTGCGGTGGGGCTGTGCGGCCATGCTGTCCTTCAGGAACTAGACATCAAGATTAGCGACATTGAGCGCATTGTCCTGAATGAACTCGCGTCGTGGTTCGACAATGTCACCCATCAGCCGGGTGAAAATCTCATCGGTGACGTCGGCATCCTCGACCTTCACCTGGAGCAGCACGCGGGCTTCGGGGTCGAGCGTGGTTTCCCACAATTGCTCGGCGTTCATTTCCCCGAGGCCCTTGTAGCGGCTGATCGAGAGGCCCTTGCGCCCGGCAGTAAAGATCGCCTCGAGCAGCTGGCTGGGGCGGCTGATGGTGCCGTCAGCGCTGATGACCGGGGCAGGCACTGCTTCGTCAGCCTCGCCTGCCAGCGGATCGATTGGAGCGGATTCGGCTTCGGGTTCTTCGTGAGTGGCATCGCCGCGGACCAGGTTGACCGGGGCAGCATAGGCGTCGGCCTGTGCAGCGGCGAGGCCGTGGAGCTTGTGCGCCTCGGTGCTGGAGAGAAAGCGCGCGTCGATCTCGTGAACATCGGTGACGCCGCGCCACAGGCGTTCGAAAACCACGGTCCCGTCTGCGCGCTGGCTTGCAGCCCAGAGCGCCTCCCGGTCACCGGCAGCGAGCCGTGCAGCCGCACCTGTCAGCGCGGCGGCAAGCGCGGCACCGCCAAGTCCAGGCTCGAGCGCGCCCGCCAGCGCCATCTGTTCGACAATTGCACTCTCATAGCGGCGCGGCACAAAGGCTAGCAGGTTCTTGAGCCTGAGCGCCCCATCGACCAGCCCCCGGAGATCCTCTCCCGCGCGGGTCCCACCGGCTGTCTCCAGCACCCGTCCTTGCAGCCCGGCATCAACCAGATAGCGGTCAAGTGCTGCCTGATCCTTGAGATAGACCTCGCTGCGGCCCTTGGCGACCTTGTAGAGCGGCGGCTGGGCGATGAACAGGTGCCCGGCTTTGATGATGTCGGGCATCTGGCGGTGGAAGAAGGTCAGTAGCAATGTGCGGATATGCGCGCCGTCTACGTCCGCGTCGGTCATGATGACGATCTTGTGGTAGCGCAGCTTGTCGAGGGTGAACTCGTCGCGGATGCCGGTCCCCATTGCCTGGATCAGAGTGCCGACTTCCTTGGACGAGATGATCCGGTCGAACCGCGCGCGCTCCACGTTGAGGATCTTGCCCTTCAGGGGCAGGATTGCCTGCGTCTTGCGGTCACGCCCTTGTTTGGCTGAGCCACCAGCGGAGTCCCCTTCGACCAGGAACAGTTCGGACTTGGCCGGATCGCGTTCCTGACAATCAGCGAGCTTACCGGGCAGCGAGGCGACGCTGAGCGCGCCCTTGCGGCTCATCTCGCGCGCGCGCCTTGCCGCTTCGCGCGCGGCGGCAGCGTCGATGATCTTCTGGATGATCGCGCGTGCCTCGTTGGGGTTCTCTTCGAGCCACTCGCTCATCTTCTCGCCCATCAGCGTCTCGAGCGGCGAGCGCACTTCGGAGGAGACCAGCTTGTCTTTGGTCTGGCTGGAGAATTTGGGGTCGGGCAACTTGACGCTGACAATCGCGGTCAGCCCCTCGCGCATATCCTCGCCCGATAGACTGACCTTCTCCTTCTTCAGCATGCCAGAGCGCTCGGCATAGTTGTTGAGCGTGCGGGTCAGCGCGGCGCGGAAGGCGGCCAGATGCGTGCCGCCATCGCGTTGAAGGATGTTGTTGGTGAAGGCGAGGACGTTCTCGTAATAGGAATCGTTCCATTCGAGCGCGACGTCGATGCCGATCCCATCCTTCTCCGCACTCACCGCGATGGGCGAGGGGATCAGCGGCTGCTTGTTGCGGTCAAGCCACTTCACGAAAGCGGCAATCCCGCCCTCGTAAAAGAGGTCATGCTCGACCTGCTCTTCGTGGCGCTTGTCACGCAGCTTGATGCGCACACCCGAGTTGAGGAATGCGAGCTCGCGGTAGCGGTGCTCCAGCTTCTCGAAATCGAACTCGGTAACGTTCTTGAAGGTCTCGTTGCTGGCCTTGAAGGTGACCCGGGTGCCCTTCTTGAAGCCTTTCGGATCGGCATTGCGGTCGCTGGTCGGAGCCACACCCCTCACTTCAAGCGGCGCGACGGCATCGCCGTAGGCAAAGCGCATCCAATGTTCCTCGCCATCGCGCCAGATGGTGAGTTCCAGCCATTCGCTAAGCGCGTTGACCACCGACACGCCCACGCCGTGGAGGCCGCCCGAAACCTTGTAGGCATTGTCGTCTGAGGTGTTCTCGAACTTCCCCCCAGCATGGAGCTGGGTCATGATGACTTCAGCCGCCGACACGCCCTCTTCCGGGTGCATGCCGGTGGGGATGCCGCGCCCGTTGTCTTCCACCGAAACCGAGCCATCGGGGTTCAATTCAATCAGGACAAGGTCGCAATGCCCCGCCAGCGCCTCGTCGATGGCATTGTCGGAGACTTCGAACACCATGTGATGCAGGCCAGACCCGTCATCGGTATCGCCGATATACATTCCGGGCCGCTTGCGCACGGCATCCAGGCCCTTGAGAACCTTAATCGAATCCGCACCATATTCATTGGTATTGGGGCGCCTTTCGGGGGTCTGTCCCGGCGCTTGAGCAGTGGTATCGTCCATGGTCGATCATATAGGCGTTCGGGCGGTGAAACCCAACTGCGGAAGGGCCGCAGGGCCTGCTTTTCCACCAGTGTTCGGGCGGGCTCGACGGGCGGCTTGAACGATGCTTCAGAAGGCGGGCCGGAAATACACTTTGCCCCGCCACATGGTCGCATCAAACAGCGGCATAATCCCGGCGCGGGTGGCTTGGTCGAATTGGGTGACGTGGCATTGCGCAGCGGTATTGGCTGCGGCGAGATCGGCTGGGGTATAGGCGATGGTCTCGGTCAGCAGCGCAGGATCAGTCGTGGCCCAATCAGCCATTGCGGCCACTGGAGGGCGCTGCCCGTTCGGAATGCCGACATAGAGCAGCTTTGGGCGCGTCGCTGCCGGCATGGTCTGCACCAGCTGTGTCGTCAGCGCGCTGACCATGCGGTGATCGGCGTGGCCATAGCCCCCGTCCGGCCCCCAGGTCAGGATCAGGGTGGTGCCCGCAATTGCGCCATTGAGATCGCCAGTCAGCGCCTTGGCAGCGCTGCCATCGCGATGGGCGGTGATACCCAGACTTCCATCGCCGCCGTTGACGTTCACCACCAATGCCACGCCAAGTGCCTTCGCCGCGCAGTCGGCTTCTGCGCGCCGTACCTTGCCTAACGCGGCGCCGGGGGCGAGACCCGACAAGCCCGGTCCGGCTTCGCCCTCGCTGGCGTAGAAGAGCTGCACATCCATGCCTTCGCGTGCCAGAGCGGCAATGGCGGGAGCCATCGGGAGTTCATCATCCGGATGCGCCAGAACGACGAGGGCCTTGCGGGCGGTGATTGGCGGGGCCGGTGGTTCCTGTGCCGCCAGCGGCATGGTGGCCGCAAGCGCCAAGACGGCGATGGTGCGGATCATGTCTCTCTCCCTTGGGTCGCTTTCTGCCACTTGTGCGAGCCGGTTTGCAAATCCTTTGCGCGTTTGTCCGCGCTGATTATGCATAGCCGCCATGAGCCACGAGATGATGATGAGCCGCCTTGCTGAACCGTTCGGCAGCTTTCCCGACATTCTGATGGAATGGTCGCGTATCAAGGGCGATGATTTGGCGCTTATTGACGACAAGCGCGAAGTTTACTGGGCCGAGCTTGTCGGCCTTGTCGAGCGGCTCGCGGCGCGGCTGGTCGAGACGGGGCTGCAACCCGGACAATCGGTCGCGATCCTCGGCACCTCGACCGTCGAATACGCTTTGGTGTTTCTTGCCGCAGTGCGCGCCGGGGGCGTGGCTGCGCCGCTCACCACCAGCGCCTCGCCAGACCAGCTTGTCGGCATGGCGAAGGATTCGGGGGCGATCCATCTGTTCATCGATGCGGCCAAAGCGGCAGAGCTTGGCCAGGTTTTCATGGCGGACCTGATCCGTGTGCCGCTGGAGAGCATTGACCAGTGGATGGCACCGCCCGGTGCCCGCGCGCCAACCTTCGCGCCGGAGCCGAAGGCCCCCTTCAACATCATCTATTCAAGCGGGACAACCGGTATCCCCAAAGGCATCGTCCTGTCACACCAGATGCGCTGGCGACAGTTTGCCGCGACCGCCGTTTCCTACCTTGGTGCGGGACTGGACGCCCGCTCGCTCGCCTCGACCCCGCTCTATTCCAACACCACGATGGTTGCCTTTCTTCCAGTGCTGCTCGCAGGGGGCTGTGTGCGGGTGATGGGCAAGTTCGATTGCGCCAAGTGGCTTGCCCATGCCGAGGCTGACCGCACCACCGTGACCATGCTGGTCCCGGTCCAATACCAGCGGCTGATGGATTTTGCCGCATTCGACGATGCCGACCTTTCCAGCCTCAAGCTCAAATACTGCACCTCAGCGCCCTTCCCCGCCGAATTGAAGCGCGAGGTGCTGCGGCGGATGCCCGGCGGGCTGATCGAGATCTATTCGATGACCGAAGGCGGGGTCGTCTGCCTGCTCGCCGCACATGAGTTTCCCGACAAGCTCCATACCGTCGGGCGTCCTGCACCGGGCAGCGCGTTGAAGGTGCTGGACGACGCGGACCGCGAAGTACCGTCCGGAACCGCTGGCAACCTGGTGGGCCGGAGCCTCACCATGATGAGCGGCTACAAGAACCGCCCCGACAAGACCGCCGAAGCGCAGTGGACTGATCCTGCCACCGGCGAGGTGTGGATGCGTATGGGCGATATCGGCCGAGTGGATGCCGAGGGCTTCCTCGAACTGGTGGGCCGCGCGAAAGACATGATTATCTCGGGCGGGTTCAACATCTATCCCAGCGATCTCGAGGCCGAATTGCTCAAAGAGCCGGGGGTGGTCGAAGCTGCCGTCGTGGGCGTGCCCTCGCGCGCCTGGGGTGAGACGCCGGTTGGATTTGTCGTGCTGAAGGAAGGCGCCGCAGCCCCCCCTTCCGTCCTCGCGGCGGTCAACGCGCGGCTCGGCAAGACCCAGCGCCTCGCCGCGCTCCACGCCATCGCCGAAATGCCGCGCAGCCACATCGGCAAGCTGCTGAAAACCGATCTGCGCGCGGAAGCGGAGCGGCTTGGCGGGGTAGATTAGCGAGCGCCTGATACAGCACGGCCCGGCTCCTCGGGTGAGGGGCCGGGCCGCCGGTAGCGCGGTCGCTCCGCTTGAGCGATTACACGATGAACGTGTTGAACGCGGTGCCGCTAAGGGCAACGGCAAGCAGGAAGGCGACGGCCTTTTCGCTGATCATACGCATGGTTCTTGTTCCCTGTTCTGTTGTGCTTGGGGAGCCCGGACGGTCGAAGGGGGAGAGAGACCGTCCGGGCCTGAGCAGGATATGGAAATAGAAACGTAATTTTCAATCTTGTTGAAGACTGAAAATAATTCATCACCGCAATCGAAATTAGCAATCAGCAGGACCGGTTTACGCTGCGGCGCGACTGCTCGGGGCAGCTTGAGACGCGGCCACCGGTTCAGGGGGGGATGGTGGCCGCGCCTCGTTCGCTGCTCGTTCGGCGCGGTGCCGAACATTGATCGGGCAGGAGGGCCGAGCGAGGGGGGATGGCTGGCCAGTCCTGCCGGTCAGGCAGTCGGGCAATTTCAACCACGTTCGGTCGAACTTGCCAGCGATGCTCCCTTGCGGAACGCGTCGGTCTGGAGAGGAGATCCGGCACAACATCGCAGTATCGTCAAGGTGGTGTCGCGGCCCGCCTTTTCAAATGCGAAAACGCCACGCCAAGTTGCGTAAAATGCAATTCGGCCGCCGGATCACTCCGACGGCCGATCGTTTTTTCAATATGTTACGGGGAATCAGTTTGCGGCGACAGTGCGCACGCCACGTGCCTTG